>JANQGV010000130.1 GCA_028282925.1 Thermodesulfobacteriota bacterium | reverse complement strand
CCAAACCAAGCGAAGCGTTCTGCTACGGCTGCCGTACTACCCGAATCTACAGGCTGTACTCCCTCCAGCCTCATCAACGTACTACAAAGTACGCTTCTTCGGCTTCCGGTCTGTGGAGCCTGTATCTCCCGGCATTTCAGCACCCTCGCGATGAACAATCGCTTGATTTGGAACTAAAGCGCCTCATGCCAAAGGATATCGCGCGCCTTGTGTCTGAACATTCTTCAACAGCCTCCCATTAAATAAGACATTCCGAAAAACTCCTAGGAGTCTTGCTATAGCAGAAACACTTTTTCATCACGTGAAGCAGTCGAGATACCGGCACCCGAAAAAAATAAGAAAATAGTAGTATACAATTCCCGCCCATCTTTTTTTAAGCACACCTGTCCAATCCGGCACCTTACATTTTGATTTTTCTGCATTTTTTCTTCTTGCCTTTTTTCTAACCATTTCAAGGCACTAAAATACCCTAAAAAGGTTATAGTGTTCAGGAATATCGAACCGCAAAATCAGTTGCTGCCCAATACACAGAAATCACCGGTTGTTCTAAAATATTAATAGAAGTACATAAAATTCGTTTGTGCCATTGGTGCGGACGGTAAACACGCCATGGTATGAATGAATAAAAATCGAAAGTGGTTGAGAAACAATGGAACAATCACCGTATTCATTTTTTCTTGCATTACTGAACCCGGCATCAACGCCGGAGCTTTTCTGGCTGAAGGTTTCAGTGCTTTTCCTGTTGTGTTGCGCAGGCGCAGGTATTCTGTACAAAATGAATAGAGGCGGCCGCAAGGAGAAAGCCGGAGGTGTGCCGGTCAGGATCAAACGCAAAAATGACGTACGGGATATGCTGCAGGAAGCCGCCGACCAGAAGGTTCATTTGCAGATTAAGCTGCAGGGAGTCAATAAGTATTACAAGTCGACTATTCTGGATATCGATCAGGCAACCGTTGTCATTGATGCGCTTTTTCCGGCTGAGGGCAATATGCAACTGCAGAAATCGCAGACGCTACAAATAGAATTTGCACTGAAAGATTCTGCAACGAGAAAACGTTCGGTGCCGTACTCGTTCAACTCCTTTTACCAGACACAACTGGAGCTTGACAGGTGCAGAGTGCTGAGTATTGATATGCCCGAAACCATAGAGCGTGTTCAGCGTCGGCGGCATCTCAGGGTTGTGCCTCCTGCCCAGGAATCCCTGTGCGTCGGCTTTCGCCTGGATGGAAAATTTTTTAACGAAAAAATCGCAGACATCAGCGGCGGTGGTATCGGCTTTTACACTAACCTGGATGCCTCTGCGTTGTGGGTCGGCAGAATTGTGGAACCGGTTTGGGTTAATTTCACAAGCATATCGCCGGTGCAGTGCTCAGTCATTATCAGGTCGATGAAGCATTTCGAAAAACCGGTCTTCATAGAGGGCAAGCCCTCTCTTTATTATTGCGGTGCGGAGTACGTTACCATTGATGAAGCTGCACGGGATGAGATTGTTCATTATGTGTTTGCCCGGCAAAGGGAACAGCTTAGAAACATCGGCCGTGAATTCGCCTGACGGTTTGTGCCTTAAGGCGACAGGCTTTTTAGGTTCCCGTCCTTCAAGGACTGTTTTTTAATAGACGTATCACCTCATTATATCTTTTGCGCTTGACGCAACTCCATGACCCGCTCCGTTTCTGCCGAGCCTGCCGTGCAGTGCTGCGGCATTTGTCGGTTTGCCCGCACAACTTTTTTTGAACTCATGTGTTTAATATACTGTAACATGCTCGGGCTCAAACAGCGGTCAATGGAGGACATATGAACGAAGCATACAGCGCAGTGGCCTATGGCTTGCGGGTAATCGGGCTTCCTGCAAACACTTTTCTGGTAGAACACTTTCTGAACAACAATGATTTCGAAGGGCTGATCGCATTGCTGGAAGACGCAAAAGAGCGATGCCGTATTTCCAAAGATCAGCACATGCGGTTTCGCCTTGCGGCCCATGTATAATCGTTTATTGCAGCACGGCATACAACGACTTCTCTCAGGCTCAGCCGCTGTCCTGTATTTCGGGCAGCGGCTTTGTTATTGTATCAGCACCGGTCCATGACGGCCGACACATTTGTTTTTGAAAACCGGCTTAATTGAGCCATGGATAGCTTCAGAAGCACCCGATTGGTTTGATCGGGCACCGGCCTCTGTAGGTAAACCGGTAACTGATTGTTGCAATGATTTGGAATATCTTTACTTTTTGTCGGCCTGGTACATGCAAATCCAGGCTCCAGAGAGTGGCTGCATTGGAAATGTACTTATTGTTGCTGCCGATAGTCTCTTCACCACATAACGTAAAGCGCGGGAGGAGCTGCTATGAGAGCGATTCACAAAGTCCTGATCGCAAACAGGGGTGAGACGGCGGTTCGTATCATCCGTGCAGTCAAGGAACTCGGCCTTGTAAGTACGGTGGTACATTCAGATGCCGATGCGGATTCCCTTGCTGTTCGTCCGGCGGATGAAGCCGTTCATAGCGGGCCTTCCGAACCGTCACAAAGTTACCCTGACATCAACCTCGGGCAATTATACCACCTCGCTGGTAAGCCGGCTTGCACCGTCGGCGCTGGAATGCCGCTAAGAAGCAACTCAAGGCCGTGCATGGCCCGGTGGACAGGATAGGCGGAGTTTTGACATGCTGCACTGTAACACGACAGTAAGAAACCGATTGCAACATTATATTTTAAATTATATACTGGTTTCCCGGTACCATTTAACGGCATGCGGAATCCCCAAGTCCTTCGCGGTAAAATGGCTGTTAAAAGTTGAACATATACTGTTTAAGCTGAATATCATCTCACAATAACAATTCCTGATACTGCGCCATGTTTTTCAACAGTAAACTGTTTTGTCGGTTGAGTTGCAAAGCTCTTTTCGGAAAGAATCATGTGCCGTTCAAGCGGATGCTCGTCTTCATGGTTGCGGGGCCCTTTTTTGTGCTGGTAGAAACCTGCAACCGATTGGGCCTGCTGCTTGACGAGGTTCTGTTCAGGGCCTACCGTACGATCAACGTATCAAGCCCGGTGTTTATTATCGGCGTGCCGCGTAGCGGAACCACATTTTTACACCGGCTGATGGCACGCGACAGTGAGAATTTCACCTCCCTGAAACTGTGGGAAATTGCCTTTGCGCCGTCAATACTGCAAAAGAAAGTACTGCTGTGCCTTGGCGCAATCGACCGCCTGTTCGGCAGTCCCATTGCATCGTTGATTACCCGCATTGAAGAGAAACTCCTGGCCGACTTCAATATTATGCACCGGATAAGTCTTTTTGAGCCGGAAGAAGACGGCATGTTGCTGATACACGTTTTCTGTTCATCCTATGTTTCGTTTGTGTTTCCGTTTGCTGAAGACCTGAAACCCTACTGGTATTTCGACGACATGGTGCCTGAGACGGAACGTGAGCGGATTATGGACTTTTATCGCCGCTGCCTGCAGCGCCACCTGTATGTGTTCGGCAGGGGCAAACGCATATTGTCAAAAAATCCCGTTTTCTGTCCCAAGGTGCAATCACTATGCCGCACGTTTCCCGATGCCCGCATACTGTATCTTGCCCGAACTCCTCTTGATACGGTTCCTTCGATGCTGAGCCTGTTCGGCTATCTATTCGATGTTTTTGAATCGAAAGAAGCTGCGGATGCAATGCGGGATGATGTGCTTGCAATGATACACCACTGGTACCTGTATCCCCCTGCGCAGTTGTCGGCGTTGCCCGCCCACAGGAAAATGACGGTGATCTATGACGACCTGGTGGCCGACCCCCACAAGGTGGTGTGTTCGCTGTATGATGCCTTTTCCATCCCTCTGTCGGATGGTTATGCCCGTGTACTGCAGGGCGAAACCGACAAGGCCGGAAAATACAAAAGCCGCCATGCTTATTCACTTGAACAGGCCGGGATGAGCGTGGAGGGTATTCAGAAGACCTACAGGGATGTTTTCCTGCATTTCGGGTTCCCCGCTGCCGGAGAAGAAGATACGCCCGTGGTGTGAGTGTCGGCCCCAGGCCGCCTTCAGGCATTAGATATGCTTTGCAGCGCTTCCCTGCACTCCTTCATCAGCACAGCAACATCAGATATGGTTTCTTTCAGCTCCAGGATTTCCTGCTGCTGGTCGGTAACGGTGCGGTTCAGTTCTTCGATGATATTTTCCTGAAAGGCTATGCGCGTTTCGATTTCAATGATGCGGTCTTCATGTGTTGTGCTCATGATAGTGTCCTCATCAACCCAGTTCGAAACTGGTGATGCCGAATATTTTTTTTAAGGGAAGGTTCGGGAATTTTTTATTATACATGCGGGCCGTTTTAAATACCGGTTGCAGGGCATGTTTTTGTGCAATTTTAAGCGCCGACGGATTAACGCCCGGAATGTCCAGATAAAAGGGCGATCCTTCAGGAATCCGGGTGGTCAGGCCGCTGAGCAGGGCTTCGGCAGTGCGCATTGTGCCGGCAAAGAGCGGGCCGATTTTGTAGCCTTTTCGACAGGCCCTGATTACGCCGTATCCGGTTATGTTGCTGTTATTAACCGCGGCACAAGCGTAACTGCCTTCCTGGCTGATCCAGTTCTTCAGAAAACCGGAGCGCGGGGCCGGGAAAAACGTACGATCGAATGCATCAAGTTCTCCGAAGGGCAGGTCAGATGCCGGCACAAGCTCTTCCCTGACGTCGGTCTTTTTAGATGTTCCTTCATATCGAATGTTGTTATACAGCCGTTCGGGTCGGTTTGATAGAAACAATGAGCATCGTGCAGTCCGGGGTTCCAGCCCTCCTGGTCCGCCCAGTCAATGACCCCGTCGATTTCTTCGCGTGTCATTTGTTTTATTTCAATACGGTTGTTTTTCGTCACAGGAAACCTTTCAGCAGAGTGTCTTCATGCCGGTATTCAGGGTAACATCGGCGCAAGAAGAGAGCATAATACCAGGATACTGGGTTCGTCAAGAAGTAATTACCGCGTGAAATTTGCAAGATGATGCTGTGTCATGAAGAAACTCTTTTTCGGCATTATTCCTTTTTCAGGAGGGATTATAATAGGATATCTTTTTAACCGCGTGTTATATCGTACCGAGATATGTTCTAATTAACTGTAAATTAACAATTTGTTAACTATGGATTAATAATTTTTCTTGATAATAATATAAAATTAATAATATATGTAGTTACATAATCAAGCCAATCAGGTGGTGCACAATGAAAAAAATAATAGCTTTAGTAGAAGACGAACCTGATATTGTAGAATTAATCTCCATTCATCTTGAAAAAGCAGGCTACGAGGTGAAAAGCTTTCTGGACGGTAAAAGCTTTTACCGGTTCCTGGAGAAAAAAGTTCCCGATTTGCTTGTGTTGGATCTCATGCTGCCTGATATCGACGGTCTTGAAATCTGCAAACACATCAGGAAAAACGATGCAACAGCCTCTATGTCCATAATCATGCTGACCGCCAAAAGCGAAGAAATGGACAAAATACTGGGTCTGGAGCTGGGGGCCGACGATTACGTTACCAAGCCGTTTTCTCCCAAGGAGCTGGTCGCACGGGTAAAAGCGGTGCTGCGCAGGCACGCTCCCGTGAAAGAATCAAAAAAACTTGAGATACATGATATTGTGATTGATCTTGAGAAATACGGGGTATCCCAGGGCGGCAAACAGATTGATCTCACGCCGACCGAGTTTAAAATTCTGGAGCTTCTTGCATCAAAAAAAGGCTGGGTGTTTACCCGCGAACAAATACTTGATCACCTCTGGGGTGACGAAAAAGCGGTTATCGACAGGACTGTTGATGTGCACATCAGGCATTTGCGGGAGAAGCTGGGCACTTCAGCAAAAATGATTAAAAACATTAGAGGTGTGGGATATAAACTGGAAGAATGAAACGTACTGTTTTTTTTAAAATATTTATCGGCTATCTCGTTATAACCTGTCTTCTGGCAAGCGTTGTTTTTTATTCAGTGTTTACCATCATGCGGCACTACCATATCAAGACCCTTACCGGAGATCTGGAAAAACTGGGTAAGACCCTGATTGTTCAGTTTTTACCATACCTTGAAAAACAGCGCCATGCCGACCTGGACAGCTTTGTCAAGCAACTGGGAGCCGACATCGAGACCCGGATTACGGTCATAGACGCCCGGGGCGTGGTGCTTGCCGATTCTGATCGTGATCCGCTTAAAATGGAAAACCATAAAACCCGTCCGGAGATTCTTCAGGCACTGGCGGAAACGGTCGGTTCATCCATCCGTTACAGTCAGACGGTTAAGGAATCCATGCTGTATGTGGCCCTGCCGGTTAAGCAGAACGATGCCGTATCGCACGTTGTGCGTGTAAGCCTGTTCCTGGTGGATATCAACCTTATTCTGCATGACCTGAGAGACGGCATCTTAAAGCTGTCGCTCATTATGGTCGGCATAGCGCTGCTGATATCATTCGTATTTTCACGCAGACTGACCGAGCCGGTCAGGAAGTTGAGCGATGCGTCCCGCAGGGTTGCCTCCGGTGATTTCGACGTGCGTGTGTTTTTGAAAACAAAGGATGAACTGTATGATTTTGCCGATAGCTTTAATTATATGACCGAAAAGATTCGAAGCCTCTTTGATGAGGTTTCGCTGCAAAAAGAGGAATTGAAAAACATCATTTCGTCGATGCACGAAGGCCTGATGGTTGTGGACCGTAATGACCATGTCGTGCTTTTTAATAACAGTTTTAAAGAGCTTACCGGTGCCGAAACGGCAAAAGGGGTCTTTTACTGGGAGGTGTTACGCGACCCGCAGTTCGGTACTATCCTGAAAAGGGTCCGCAGCGAACACCGGGACATTATTGAAGAAGTGCCTCTGGATGGGCAGACCTTCTTGTGCAGCGCGTCTATCATTGAGCCGAAAGGTGAAATCATCATTATTCTTCTCGATGTGTCCGAAATTAAAAACGTAGAGCGTATGAAAAAGGACTTTGTGGTCAATGTGTCCCATGAACTGCGTACCCCGTTGACCGCCATAAAAGGTTTTATTGAAACCATGCACGAAGAGGTGCAGGACGAAAGTCATAAACGCTATCTGGATATTATCAAGCGCCATACCGACCGGCTCATTAATATCGTCAAAGATCTGATGCTGCTCTCCAGCCTGGAAAAAGTTCAGACCCTGGAGAAAGAGGAGGTGTACCTCAAGGGTTTGATCGAACAGACACGTAAGATATATGACCAGCGCTTGAAGGAGAAAAATCTGACGCTGACGGTTGAAACCGACAATGAGCGGCTGCCTGTTTCGGCCGATCCGTTCAAGCTGGAGCAGATGTTTATCAACCTGATCGATAACTCGATTAAATACACTGAACAAGGCGGTATTTTTGTTTCCATCACGCACAATACAAAAGACGTTACCATCGTTATAGAGGATACCGGGATCGGGATCACCCGCGACCATCTTCCAAAGCTGTTTGAACGATTCTACGTGGTCGACAAATCACGTTCACGCAAAGTAGGCGGCACCGGGCTTGGGCTCTCCATTGTAAAACATATCGTGCTGCTGCACAACGGCACCATCGAGGTTGACAGCACACCCGGCAGCGGTACCCGGTTTACCATTCATCTCCCACTGGCCAACGGCGGCTGAGTACCGTTTCGGCCCCGTTCACCATACACATCGTTTACATCATAAAAAAAGCCGGGCCTAAAGCCCGGCTTTGCTTTTTGCAGAAATTGCATGCTCCCGGTTATCCGATGTGCTCCAGCACGATTTTCAGCATCCTCCGTACCGGCTCGGCGGCACCCCACAGGAGCTGGTCGCCGACGGTAAAACAGGTAAGGTATTCAGTCCCCAGGTTCATCTTCCTGATTCTCCCGACCGGGGTTGCAAGGGTGCCGGTCACCTTGGCCGGGGTCAGGTCGCGCAGCGTATCTTCCTTGCTGTTGGGCACCACCGATACCCACTCGTTGGCGGTTGCGATCATGTCCTCGATTTCATTGACCGGTATGTCCCGAGTCAGCTTGATGGTAAATGCCTGGCTGTGACAGCGCATTGCCCCGATCCGAACGCAAATACCGTCGATGGGGAGCGGGTTGTCCTGCCGCCCCAGAATTTTATTGGTTTCAGAATACCCTTTCCATTCTTCACGGGTCTGGCCGTGTTCCACCGGGCGGTCGATCCACGGGATCAGGCTGGCGGCCAGCGGTACGCCGAAATTGTCGGCGGGAAAGGAATCGCTGCGCAGACAGTCGGTCACGTCCCGGTCGAGTTCCAGTATTGCGGTGGCCGGGTTGTCCAGGTGTTTTCTTGAGGATGTGCCGATGGTGTCCATCTGGGCCACCAGCTCCCGCATGTTTTTAGCACCGGCTCCTGAAGCGGCCTGATAGGTCATTGACGTGATCCATTCAATGCAGTTGTTGTGGAACAGCCCACCCAGCGCCATGAGCATCAGGGAAACGGTACAGTTGCCCCCGATGTAGTTTTTAATACCGTCGGAGAGCCCCTGGTCGATCACGGAGCGGTTAACCGGGTCCAGAACGATAATACTGTCGGCATTCATGCGCAGTGTTGAGGCTGCATCTATCCAGTAGCCGCTCCAGCCGGACTCACGAAGTTTGCTGTAGACGGCACCGGTATAATCGCCACCCTGGCAGGTAACGATAACATCCATGGGGGTAAGCTTTTCAATGTCGTGGGCATCCTGAAGAGGCGGAATATCGAGGCCGATGTCGGGGCCCTTCTGACCGACCTGGGAGGTTGTGAAGAACAGAGGCTCGAAACCCTGAAAATCCTGTTCCGCCAGCATACGCTCCATCAGCACTGAGCCGACCATTCCGCGCCATCCTACAAATCCTACTTTCAGCATTGTGTTTTCTCCTCGCTATAAGGCTGTCGGATAACGTCCATCTCCTGCGTTGCGCTCACCCTTTGTCACTGCGGCGTACTGATTAGTTCCAAAGGTCTTCGCGCGCCTTGTGTCTGAACATTCTCCAACAGCCTTCCGTTAAGAAGGTATTCCGAAAAAAACCTATGTGTTTGTCTGGTAAGGCGCAAAGCAACCAATTATATAACTTGGGGTATCTCTACACCCCAGATGTTTTAAAAGGAGAGCTGTTTCAGTTACCTTCTAAAGATTCAGACCGTTGCCCGCGCCATTTTTGTTTCGTATGAAACTGTACCATTATAATGATTTTTTATTTTAAATCAAGTTATCTTGCCTATTTTATAGCTTTTTTGTGAAGATGTGATTAATTTCCGGGCAAATCGTGACTTTAAAAAGGCGTTGCACGGGGGCTGTTCTGTTAAATCAGCCTTAACCGGAATTGCAGCCGTTTATTAATTCTTAACCGGTGTTTTATTTGGGCTTAATAATTAACTAAAAATTAACAAACTATTAACAGACGCTTAACGCGACTCGCATATTGCTAATAGTCAACATACCTTTTTCTTAACATTCAATATCTGATTTTTTTAGAAGGGAGGAGTCGGGAGACGTACAACATGCGTAAAGCAGCAGTATCGGAAAACTATTTCTAATTAAGAAAGGAAGACTATTATGAGATTTCGCCAAAGACTTTTTGTATCTTCGATTGTTTTGCTGGCTGCTATGGTGTTTTTTTCCGTTCAGTGTGCCTGGGCAAAGGACTATGCGATTAAAGAGGTTATTTCCATGAGTGTGGGCGAGAAACAGCAACGCAATTTTTCCATAAATGATGTTTTCTCTATCACTGAGCTCAGACCTATGGAGAACTTTATTATTCTTGCTACCGGCAGCGCCGACGAGCCGGCCGGAAGTCTGACTATTGAACTCGAAACCGACCCGGAACTGGACCATGAAGCAGTCATGGATTACTCCCTTATCGGTATAGCATTCAGTCTGGATGCCGGCTTGAGCTTTATTAATGAAAGCGCCAGCACTCCGTTTTCCATCAGCACCGGCATAGCCTTTGATTCAACCTTTGGTTTCGCCGCATTCGGCGTGCTGATTACGGGATATACCGAGTATGTTGAATTTCCCGTCCCGTTTACGCTTGGGTTGGAACTGGAGGCGGCTGAAAGTGAATAGAGAAATGCAGACACATACGTTTAACGCTGGAGGCTGTCGGAGAACGTCCATCTCCTGCGTTGCGCTCACCCTTTGTCTCTGCGACGTACAGACACGTACGCCTCATTCCAAAGGTCTTCGCGCGCCTTGTGTCTGAACATTCTCCAACAGTCTCCCATTAAGTAGGTATTCCGACAAACTCCTAGAAAGGAATGATGCAATGAAAAAATGTGGTGTGATAATCGGCTTGTGTGTCATGCTGGTGTTGTGCGCGTTGCAACAGAGCAATGCAGGTGAAGTTGATATTCTGGTCGACAAACTGGTTGAGAAAGGCGTGCTTTCTTCAAGTGATGCCAAGGAGATTTTGAAAGAGGTAAAAACCGCCGCCAAAAAGGAACGGGAAGAAGTGGTGAAACAAACCGCCGAAGCGCTGCGCAAAGACGGTCCGTTGCTGGCTGCGGATTTACCCAAATGGATTCAGAAAACAAAATTCAAGGGCGACCTGAGACTGCGTTATGAATTCCGTAACCGTTCGTTAAGCACCGACCGTCACCGGGGCCGCTACCGCCTGCGGGCCGGTTTTCTGACGCAGGTTACCGACAAGGTCAACGTGGGATTCGGTCTGGCAACGGGCGGCAACGACCCCCGGTCCACCAACCAGACCATGTCTAATTCGTTCGACACCCCGGATATCCGGCTCGACTACGCCTACGCCTCCTACAAGCCGTTTGACTGGCTGACGGTGATCGGCGGAAAATTCAAGAATCCCCTGTGGCGTCCTTCGGACCTCCTGTGGGACAGTGATATCAATCCCGAAGGTATTACCGCAAAAATCGCCTATAAGGCAGGATCAAATCTGAAGCTTTTCCTGAATAGCGGTTTCTGGCTGATAGATGAGCGCAGTAACGATGAGCAGGACCCGGCTATGTTTGTAGCCCAGGGCGGCTATACGTTCAAGCTGAACAAAAACATTTATTTTAAAAATGCGTTCACCATGTATGAATTCACCAATGTTGAAGATACGGTGCTTGATCATACGGAAGCCACAAACAGCCTTTCACGCAACGGCGTGCTGCGGCATGACTATGATGCCCTGGGCGTCAGTGCGGAACTCGGCATCAAAAATCCCCTGCCGATTTTACCGTTTGTTGCCCTGTTTGGAGATTATGTCAACAACCGGAAAGTCAGCCATGCCGATGAGGGGTATCTGATGGGCTTCAAATTCGGACACAAAAAGGTTAAAAAACAGAAACAGTGGCAGGTCAAAGCCATGTACCGCAAGCTTGAGCGGGATGCCTGGCTCGACATCTTTCCCGATTCAGATTCATACGGCGGTGCAACAAATATTGAAGGCTATGAAGTCGTCTTTACCTACGGGATGCTGGATAATGTAATTCTGGGCATTGATTATTACTACACCGAGAGGCTGCGCGGGTCAAGCAGGTCTGAAAACCTGTTGCAGGTTGACTGTATTTTTAAGTTTTAATGCGGCATGCGTCTGTTAAGAAATTAACCGCCTCTTAACAGGAATAGTGCGTAACTATGCATAATAAGTACATGTTTTTTCGACAAACATTATAATTATTAACGTAATCTTAACAATTCATTTGTTTTACCTTAACAATTCACCGGTAAAAATGGTAGGTATACACTGAATTCTTAATTCAACAAAAGGAGAACAAAATGAAAAAACTACTGGTGATGTGTACGTGCCTGATCGCTTTGGGGTTATCATCCCCCGCAGCGGCGAAAGAGTTGCTGGGAGCCGGAGCAACGTTTCCGTACCCGTATTACTCAAAGCTGTTTGATACGTACAAAAATGAAAAAGGGGTTAAAATTAATTACCAGGCCATCGGTTCGGGCGGCGGTATTCGCCAAGTTTTAAAGAAGACTGTTGATTTCGGCGGCACGGACGCCTTTATGAAAGACAAAGATCTGAAAAAAGCGGAAGCCCCGATACTTCATATACCAACATGCCTCGGCGCTGTCGTGGTTACCTATAACATTCCGGGCAACCCCTCACTGAAATTAACTTCCGATATTATTACCGATATCTTCATGGGCACAATAAAGAAGTGGAACGACGAACGAATCGCTGCAATCAATAAAGGCGTAAGCCTTCCGGACATGAACATCGTTGTCGTTCACCGCTCCGACGGTAGTGGTACCACTTTTATTTTCAGTGACTACCTGAGCAAAGTAAGCACTGCATGGAAAGAAAAAGTAGGTACCGGTAAGTCCCTGAACTGGCCGACCGGGCTCGGAGCAAAAGGAAACCCCGGTGTAGCAGGCCTGATCAAGCAGGTTCCCGGGTCAGTAGGATATGTTGAACTGATTTATGCCATGGGGAACAAAATGCCCTATGCCGAGATCAAAAACAAATCGGGTAATTATGTTACGCCTTCCATCGAATCGGTCAGCCTTGCGGCAAACGTGCCTATGCCTGATGATACCCGATTGACCATTACCGATACCGCTGCAAAGAAGGGCTACCCACTCAGCGGATTTACCTGGCTCATTTTCTACCAAGAGCAGAATTATGACGGCAGAACAATGGAAAAAGCCCAGACCCTGCTTAATATGCTGCAGTGGGTGATTAATGAAGGACAGGGCCTTGCAGAGCCGCTGCATTATGCACCTCTGCCCAAGGCCGCTGTAGAAAAAGCCGAGACGATTTTGAAATCGGCAACCTACGGTGGCAAAGCAATTCTAAAATAAATTTAACCATATCTTGCCGCGGCCGACCACTGGATGAAAACCTTTCAGTGGTCAGCCGGGCAGATTAAAAGAAGTATAAAACAAGAGTGTTTTACATAAACGGTCCGGCGCATCATGGCAGAGACTTCAGCAGAGACAGTATTGGCGCAAAATATTCCAACAATTCGAAACCAGGTGAAAAGTAAAAGGCCGAAAAAAGAAGCAGAACCGGCATCGGATTCAATTTTTAAAATTGTTCTGGTGCTTTCGGCAGTATTAATGGTTCTGCTGCTGGTCGGTATTTTTGTAACGCTTTTAATCGAATCGGTTCCGGCCCTGAAACAGATCGGGCTTGAATTTTTTACCGAAACGGTCTGGGACCCGGTGTTCCATGAATACGGGGCGCTGGCATTTCTGGTTGGAACGCTGATAACCTCTTTTCTGGCCCTGGCTATTTCCATCCCGTTTTCCCTGGCGATAGCATTATTCCTGGGAGAATAC
>JANQGV010000113.1 GCA_028282925.1 Thermodesulfobacteriota bacterium | reverse complement strand
CTATTATAACATAGCTTGTACTGGTAACCGGTCTTTATGAGTCTATATATTTTATGTCAATGATCATTTGTAATTGCGACACAGTCTCTTGTTCGCAGGATCCATTTCTTTGGCCTCTGCACTCCCCCACAAACTCAATCGTTCATAAACCCACTGTCCCACCAAAAGCCTGTCATTCCGCGACTTGGCGCGGGATGACAGGCTTTTTTTTGACTGTATAAAGCTTGCGACGCTGCAAGGAGTGAGGCGTATGCAGTTATACGTCGCAGCGACGAGCAACCCGCATAACGCAGAAGATGAGTGCTTTCCGACTGCCTCCCCTACCACCTAAGCTTTAGTCCAAGCGTAGCCCCCACCCCCGGCATATACAGCAGGTCGTATCCGTCATACAGGGCAATTTCCGTATAGCGTTTACCGGTAATATTGGTAACAGCCAGGTACAGGTCGCACCGTTTATACGCCCGGCAGCGCGGCAGCTCCATACCGACCCGCAAGTCCCATTTTGCATGTCCGGGGGTGCGCATGTTCCGTTTGTCCCAATCCCGGGCGATGCGGTGCTGGCGGAACCGGTAGGTACATTGCAGTTCCGCCCAGACCGGGAGCCCGCCCGTAAGCGTGCCGTTGTTTTCCCAGCGCAGGGTCTGGCTCAGACGCGCCGGCGGCACGGCCTGCAGGGGCCAGCGGTTCACCATGTCCTTTCCCTGGGTGTAGGTATAGTCCGCCGAGTAGGTAATCCCTCGGCATATCAGAAACGAAAACCAGGCCTCGCCGCCCCACAAGCGGGCTTTACCGAGATTTTCACGCACCACCACCCCGCCCGGCGGGTCGCTCTGCTCGCCGGGCGGACGGTTGACCCCGATGATCAGGTCGTCGACATCGCTCCTGAAAATACCGATAGAGCCCTGGAACCGGGCTGTTTTTATTTTAAAGCCCGTGTTGTATGTCAAGCTTGTTTCGGGGTCGAGGGACGGGTTTCCCTTTGAAAGCAGGCCGCCCGGCACCGTGCCGCGGTAAAACATGTCGCGCAGTGAGGGCGCCCGAAAACCCCGCGCAACATTCACATACCAGCGCAGCCATGTTGTCGGGGCATACATCACACCAAGCGACCCGGTCAGGGCGCTGTCGCTTTTTGATCTGCTTGATGTTCCGGCACTATCACCGTGGGGCGAATACCGTGAGCGGTACCGGTCGTAACGCAGTCCCAGGGTCAGGGTAAGCGTATCAGAAAGAAAAAACTCGTTTTGAACGTACAATCCGAAACTGTCTACTGAGCCGTCTTCGGCAATGCTTGTCGAACGCTTTTCGGGCCGTGGGATACCCAGCACCCGTGTTGTTGAGCGGCTGCGGGTTTTATTGGGTCCCGAACTGTTATGGTAGTAGTCGAAACCGGCAATGGCGTACACCCTGCTGAAGGCCGCTTCAATATGCCCCATCACCCCTGTGGTCTCCAGGGTGCTGTCGCCCCGGCTTCCCGAGTCGATACTGAGCAGCGGCAGGGGGTGGATATCGCCGTTGAAGGAAAATTCAGAGTCGTCCTCCTGGTAGTAGGTGCTCAGTTTCAGTTTGCGTATCACAGCGGTTATATCGGTCCACTCGTAATCCAGGCCCGCTTTCGTCCGGTTGTATTCATTTGTTTCAATGGTTGTTTCCGCCGCCGGAGATATGGTGGTGGGCCGCTCCAGGTTACGGTTGCGGTTGGCCTGCACCGTCAGGTACAAGGTGTGGTTTTCCCGGGGTGAATACGCTGCGTCAAAGGCGGCGCTGCGCATTTTAAAACCGCTGTCATGCATTGTTTCATCGGGGTTGCGGTAGTCGTTCATCAGCCGGTTTGAGGCCGATATACCCACGGCAAAGCGCCGGCCGCCCGCTTCGGCCCGGAAGTTCTCGCGGTGCCCGCGCCCGTTGGTAATAAAGTAGGTGTTGAGGGCATAGTTCCGGTAGGCTTTTTCGGCAAGGCGCGCCCGTTTGGTAATCAGGTTCAGGGCACCGCCCAGGGCGTCCGAGCCGTAAAGCGATGAGCCCGGCCCATACACCACTTCAACCCGCTCCAGCAGGTCCGGGTCTATCAGAGACACATCCGCCCCGCCCCAGATGCCCCCCATGGAGCTTTGCATGCGCTGGCCGTCAATCATCACCAGCACCCGGTTGCCGTGAAAGCCGCGCACAACCGGCTTGCCCGTACCCAACGCCCCGTCTGCCGCCGCATATACACCCGGTATCTGCGACAGCAGATCTCCCATTGACCTGGGAGCAATCTTCTCAATTTTCTCGCTGTTCAGGGCCGCTGCCGGAACAGCGGCCTCAAACGTTTCCTTTTCATACCGCGTTGCCGAAACAACAATATCCTGAAATCTGTATGCATCGCCTGTATTTCTGTCGGAAACAGCCGACCCGGATACAGGAACCAACATCTGAATTAAACAAACTCCCCACCACAACCGAAACAGTCTTTTCAGCACCACACAGCTCCTTTTCTATCCCCCTCATGTTCAGAATAGTGTTATTTTTTTAACTTTCGTAACACTATCAGGATACCGTGTCAACATTTTATTATTTTTACACACAAAAAAACCGGTCATTCAATCAAATTTAGAATGCTATTTCAAATAATTGCCTCAGGTGGCACAACAAGGTGCAATAGTACGACCAACTCCATTCGTAGCACGATTTATTTTATTTGACATATTATTTTCACCCTTTTATACTGTAAAACTTCCGCGCTACAGAGGATCACGATCCGGAAGGTCACTATTTTTTCTAAATAACGGGAGGCATACCAGAAACATGCATCACTTAACCTGCAAACACTATCCCTTTGCCGCCATCGTGGGGCAGGAACGGCTCAAAACCGCTCTTTTGCTCAATGCCATCAACCCCCTGGTAGGCGGGGTGCTGATCCGCGGGGCCAAAGGCACGGCCAAATCCACCGCCGTGCGGGCCCTGGCAGAGGTGTTGCCTTCCATAGAAGTTATCGGGGGATGCCCGTACCACTGTCATCCCACCGAAACCCGGCTGATGTGCGACACCTGCCAGCAGATGTTTGAAAAAGGCGAAATGCCGCCCTCCCGTATGCTGCCCGTTCCGTTCATCACCCTGCCCTTGTCCGCAACCGAAGACCGGGTTGCCGGCACGATAGACGTTGCCGGGGCCCTGAAAACCGGCACGGCCGAGCTGAAGCCGGGCCTGCTGGCCGAGGCCAACCGGGGCGTTCTGTACCTGGATGAAGTGAACCTGCTGGACGACCACCTGGTGAACATCCTGCTGGATGCCGCGGCCATGGGCCGCAACGTGGTTGAGCGCGAGGGCATCAGCGCGGTACACCCGGCCCGGTTTATCCTTATCGGGACCATGAACCCCGAGGAAGGCGAGCTGCGACCCCAATTGCTGGACCGCTTCGGCATCTGTGTGGAGGTTGAGACCCTTTCCGACCTTGACGACCGGGTGGAAATCATGTCGCGCCTCGACCGGTACGAAAAAGACCCCCCGGGCCTGCTTGACCGCTTTGCCCATGAACAGCACGACCTGACCCATCGCATTGAAGACGCAATTGAACGCCTGCCCTCCATTGAAATCGACCGGGACATGATGCGCATGGCGGCAGGGATCGCCCTGGAGGCCGATGTTGAAGGCCACCGCGCCGACCTGTCCATGACCCGGGTGGCCGCAACCCTGGCCGCCTGGCTGGGGCACGAGCGCGTAACTGAAAAGCACCTTGAAGAAGCAGCCGGGTTTGTGCTGTCGCACCGGCTTCGCAAAAAACCCTTCGACCGTCAGGCACCGCCGCCCCGACAGCATGCACAGACGCCCCCGGAGGGCGATACAAAAAACAGGCCGCAAAACGATCCGGAACCGGAAAGCCCCGGCCCCGTGCCCCAATGTGAGGCTGTTTTGCCTGAGTCGCGCTCGCGCGGATCGAATACCGGCGCCGGCGCCCGTGGCGTAACCGGCCCCAAGGGGAAAAAGCTTGGTTCAAAGCCTCGCACAACCCCTGACGAGCCCGTAGATGTTGCCGCCACGCTTCTTTCAGCCGCAACCCGCAACGGTACGGCACACGACGGCCCGGTGCCGGACATAACCCCCGACGATTTCAAAAGCGCCAAAGTGTCCCATACCGCGCGCCGCTTTGTCTGTTTCCTGGTGGACACCAGCGGTTCCATGCAGGCCCGGCAGCGCCTTGCAGCCGTGCACGCGGCATCGCGCAGGCTTCTTGAGCAGAGCTACCAGGGCCGTCACCAGGTAGCCCTGGTAACGGCCGGAGGGGCTGAGGCGGCGGTTGCCGTGCCTGCCACCCGTGCCGTTGAGGCCCTGGACCGCGTTATTGAGCAAACCGAGCCGGGAGGTAAAACACCCCTGGCTCATGGCCTTGTGCTTGCCGGACGCGAGCTTGACCGGGCAACAAAAAAGGGGCTGGCCCCTGCCCTGGTGGTGCTGACCGACGGACGGGCCAACCAGCCCCTTTCCGGCGGCGACCCCCTGGCCGACACCCTGGATGCCTGCGAACAAGTAGCCGACCTGGGCGTTGACAGCCTTGTTGTCGACACGGAAAACGATTTCATCAACCTCGGCCTGGGCCGCGACATTGCCGACCGGCTGGGAGCCGACTACCTGCGTGTCGAATCACCCGAAGCGGAGAACATACTGTCATGGATGCGGAAAAACACCTCAAACGACTCCTGTTCATAACCCCCGGCAATAACCTCGCACACCTGGGTCCCGCGCTTCCCCGCATTGCCCGGGAACAGGGTGTTGCCGTCCGGGCCGATAATCTGCTCTCCTACCGGATCAGCGGTAATGTCGTGCCCCTGGAGCGCGTTGCGGAGATGGCCGTCCGGGCCGATGTTATCCTGTTCGACTTCCGCGAGGCCGGAAAAATAGTGGAAGTCCTGCGAGACGTGCGCACCCGTTTCCCTGAAAAGACCTTCATCCCGCTTATGGGAGGCACCATGGAGATTATGGGGCTGTGCCGCATGGGCCCGTTCAACATGGAAAAAATGCAGTCCCGCAGCGGCGGACCGGGTAAAACCAACTATAAACGTATCCAGCAGATTACCTCCCTCATCGATAAACTGGGCGGCCTTCTGCCTGTGGGCACCCTGGCCCATGCCCGCAACTGGGTTCATGTTATCCGCTACTGGACCGCCGGGGGCCGTGAAAACATAGTGAACCTTCTGCACCTGGTGTTGCGCAACTACTGCGGCGGTACCGGGCCCAAACCCTCACCCCCGGTTGAGCGGCCCGTGCACAGCCTGCACCACCCCGGCGACGATACCGGCTACGGCTCCATCAAGGCCTATCTGCGTGCCCGCCCCCTGCAGGACGGACTGCCCGTAATCGGGCTTCTGTACTACGGGGGCATGCACCGCGACGCATCCCTTGTGGGCGCAGCCGCCTTGATTGATGCCTTCAGGGGCCGGGCCGATGTGCTGCCCGTTGCAACCGACGGCGTCGGCAGCCTTGAGGCCGTCAAGCGCTTTCTTGCAGCTCCTTCATCACCGAAAATCGACGCACTGATAAGCCTGCTGTGGTTCCGCCTCAACGGCGGACCCCTGGGCGGCGACCCTGAAGAAACCCGGGCTCTTCTGACAAAACTGGGCGTACCATACATAGTGCCCGCAACCATGTACGGGCGCGAACTCGACACCTGGAAGGAAAGCGCCCAGGGACTCAGCCCGGTTGAAACCTATGCCACAGTGGTGCTTCCTGAGCTCGATGGTGCAACCGGTCCGGTGCCGTTGCTTGGCCTTGCGCTTCAGGAAACAGACTCCTTCCAGGTGACAAACGCCGTAGCCCTTCCCGAGCGCGCCGAAGCTGTTGCAGAGCGCACCCTGGCCTGGATAGGTCTTACGCGCAAACCGGAATCCGAAAAAAAGGTGGCCCTCATCGCCTACGACTACCCACCCGGCCCCGGCAACGCCGGAAATGCCAGCTATCTCGATGTTTCCCGGAGCCTGACCAACATTATCAGTCACCTTGCGGCTTCGGGCTACGATATCGGAAACGGCCCCGGCCGGGAAAACCCGCTCAAACACCTGCTTGACCACGGCGTCTGCAACCGGGATGCAGGCCGCTCCTGGCACGGTGCGTACCTTTCAGCAGACGATTACAAGAAGGCATTCGACAGGTATCCATCTGAAATCAGGCAGCAGGTTTTGTCTGCATACGGTCCGCCCCCGGGCGGTCTCATGACCGCCGAACAGGGTTTGAAAATCCCCGGCATGTGGTTCGGCAATATTATGGTTGCCTTGCAGCCCGCGCGCATGCCCTTCGGCGACGGCGGAAGCGCCGTCCACGATAAAAATCTGCCGCCCCATCATCAGTACCTGGCCTTTTACGAATATGTGAAACAACAGGACGTTGATGTTGTAGTGCATGTGGGAACCCACGGCACGGCTGAATTCACACCCGGCAAGGAAACGGCCCTGAGCGCCGCGTGTTACCCCGATCTGATGCAGGGCACAATTCCTCAGGTATATATATATACCATCGCCAACCCGTCCGAGTCGGTCATCGCCCGGCGGCGCTGGCAGGCCACCCTGCTGAGCCACCATATCCCCGACTTTGTACCGGCCGAACTGTACGGCGAGTACCGCGATATTCTTGATCGCATCGAGCGCCTTCGTACACCCGGGGTTTCAGATCAGCAACACGCAGAAATTGTAAACACCGTCCGGGAACTGGCCGAATCACTAGACCTGCCCTTTGAAACAATCGATGAGCTGGAACACGAGTTGTCCGGTCTGCAGCAGGCCTCCATCCCCGAGGGCCTGCACGTGTACGGCAGGCCCAAAGACGGCCGGTCCCTTGTGCGCTACAGTGTGCAGCTTTTCCAGAGGCAGGTGGCCGGCATCCATGTGGCCGGCATTGCTCGTAACGTAGATTCAGGGGAGGATACCGCCACCCTGCTTGACCGCTGGGCTCGTCAATTCGTTGAAACCGGGGGGCTTCCGACCGAGCTTCGCCGGAGACTCCCAAAACCGGCCGCGGCCGCCCTTGAAGGTGATCTTCTTGAACTCGCCCGGAACTATTTGGCCGATAACGAGCTTGCCGCCCTGACTGAAAGCCTTCAAGGCCGCTTTATTCCCCCCGGACTCATGGGCGATCCCCAGCGGTC
>JANQGV010000094.1 GCA_028282925.1 Thermodesulfobacteriota bacterium | reverse complement strand
TCTGTTTCAACTCTGTTACGCATTCATTGGGGTTTGCGCCATACCCGACAACGTCACCCAGAAAAAGCACTTTGTCAACGCCCTCGTCGTGCAGGGATTCCTTAACGGCCAGCAGTGCTTCGAGGTTTCCGTGGATGTCTGAAATGAAAGCGACTTTCATAGGTTCATTAATAACGACTTCGAAAAAAGCCCATCTGCTGCGTTGCGCTGCATCCTCAGCCACTGCAGCGTACAAAAAAGTACGCCTCATTCCTGCAGATCTGCGCGTCTTGCATCTGGAGCTTTTTTCTTTGTCTCAGGTGTTGTGAAAATTGTAATTACTGTTTGTTTTGCAGTGCTTTTGCATACTTAACAACTATCGGTACACTTTTCGCGATAGTTTACTGTAAAAAAAGCAGGTTGTTTAAACTATCATAAAAACATTTAAAAAATATAAATATTTAACTAATTTATCCCTGCTGAAATCATGGCACAGGGCGTCGAAAAAAACGGGTATTTCGCTTCATAAACAGGTTGCATGAATCTGTTATTTTTTATATATTTGTAAAATTGCCTTGGTATGTTTGGAAATACAAATAAATACATATAATCTTTAAGAAAAGAGAAAAATGGAAGACAAAAAAGCACGCTTACTGGATTTGCGCGATAAAATAGATGCTATCGACGATAAACTGCTGGAATTGCTCAATGAGCGGGCCGGGTACGCCATGGAAGTGGGAGACGTCAAGAAGGCCGAAAAGGGCAGTCGGTTTCACGTTCTGGAGCGTGAAGAATCGATTTACAAGCGACTTACCGAAAAGAACCCCGGGCCGTTTCCTTCCCGGGCAATCCGCCCCATTTTCAGAGAAATTATTTCGGCTTCGCTTTCACTGGAAAAGGTGCTGAATATTGCCTGTCTCGGTCCCGAGGCCACCTTTTCACACATCGCTTCCATACAGCAGTTCGGAGAAGCGGCCAAATTTATCCATACCCGGGGCGTGCCCGACATATTCGACGAAGTGGAACGGGGCCGGGCAGACTATGGGGTCGTGCCGATTGAGAACTCCACAGAAGGCGTGGTAAACCTGACCCTTGACATGTTTATCGAGTCGCACCTGCAGATATGCGCCGAGGTGCTGCTGGAGATATCGCAGTGCCTGCTCTCGCAGGAGGAGGATCTTTCGAAAATCAAGGTGGTGTACTCCCATCCCCAGGCCCTGGCCCAGTGTTATACCTGGCTGTCGAAAAATCTGCCCCATGCCGAGATTAAGGAGTCGTTCTCCACGGCAATGGCGGCCAAAACCGCCCGGGAAAAACCTCACACCGCGGCCATTGCCAGCGAGTTCGCCGCCAGGATTTACGGGCTGCCGATTTTCAAGATGCGCATTGAAGACAACCCCCAGAACTATACCCGGTTCTGGGTCATCGGCAAACAGTCGCCCGGCATTACCGGCAACGATAAGACATCGTTGATGCTGACAATCAAGGACGGAGTGGGTGCCCTGCATTCCATGCTTAAACCGTTTGCAGACAATAAACTGAACCTGACCAAAATCGAATCACGGCCGTTTCGCAAAAAGCCGTGGGAATACATATTTTTTATCGATGTTGAAGGACACATCGAGGACAAGAACGTGAAAGGTGCCATTGATGAAGTTAAAATGGCTTCGGATTTCATAAAAGTCCTTGGTTCGTATCCCAAAGGCAGCCGCCTGCTGTAAGGTGCTTATGAAAAAACTCGTTTCCGAATCAATTGAACAGGCAACCCTGTATCCGCCTGGAAAGCCGCTGGACGAGATTAAACGCACCTATGGTATCGACGATCTGGTAAAGCTCAACGCCAATGAAAACTGTATCGGCCCCTCGCCCCTGGCGGTCAAGGCTATCCGGGATGCCGCGGCCGATATTCATCGCTATCCCGACAACAGTGCTTACTACCTCAAGCACAAGCTGGCTGAGAAGTACGGGGTGACGCCTGGTCAGGTCATGCTGGGCAACGGTTCGAATGAGTTGGTGCAGTTTATTCTCATGACGTTTCTTTCGCCCGGTCAGGAGGTGCTGACGGCCAGCCCGACATTCGTGCTCTATGGCATTATGGGTCAGGTGATGGGCGGCCGGGTGCGGGAAGTGCCGCTGAAAGACAATTGCTATGACCTCGACGCCATGGCGGCGGCGATTTCAGATGAGACCAAGCTGGTGTTTATCTGTAACCCCAACAACCCCACCGGCACCATTGTGAAAGCCGAAGCCTTCAGATCTTTTATGCAGCAGGTGCCCGATGACGTTATCGTGGTTATGGATGAGGCATACGCCGAGTTTGTTGCCAGCCCGGACTGGCCTGATGCCTGTTCGTATGTTAAGCAGGATCGCAATATCATTGTTCTGCGGACGTTCTCAAAGGCCTATGGCCTGGCGGGATTGCGTCTCGGCTATGCGCTGGCGCCCGAGCGACTGACAAGTTACCTGGAGCGGGTCAGGGAGCCCTTTAACGCAAATGCGGTTGCCCAGCAGGCCGCCCTTGCAGCCCTTGACGATGAGGAGCATTTGCAGAAAGTCAAGGACAACAACCGGGAGGGGATGCAGTATCTGTGCAGCAGCTTCGACCGGCTGGGGATTTCCTATGTTCCTTCGGAAGCGAACTTTATATTGGTGTTTGTGGGGCCTAGGGCCGAGGACATGGCCGAAGATCTGCTCAAACAGGGTATTATGGTGCGGCCCATGAAAGGGTTCGACCTGTCGGGCTGTTTTCGCCTGACCGTGGGTTTGCCTGATGAAAACCGGAGATGCATTGAAGCGCTGGAGAAGCTGCTTCCGGCCTACCGGTAGCGTTAAAAGCACCTAAATGATAAAACAGATGGATATGTAATGGATCAGAATCACATTGTAACCATTGACGGGCCGGTGGGCTCGGGAAAGAGTACCATCGGCAGGCTGCTGGCCAAGAAGCTGGAGTTGGTTTATCTTGATACGGGTGCAATGTACCGCGTGGTTGCCCTGGAGGCAAAAAATCGGGAAATCGTCCCCGAAGACGAGGAAAGTCTCGGCAAGCTGTGCCGGGAGGTGAAAATCTCCTTCAAACACGATCCGGAGGGGCAGAGGGTTTTTTCCGGGGAAAACGACGTATCCGGCGAAATTCGTACTCCTGAAATAAGCATGCTGGCCTCGAAAATATCGGCCCTGGGGGCCGTGCGTAAAGAATTGGTGCATCTACAACAGCAGGCAGGCCAAAACGGCAGAATCGTTGTGGACGGCCGGGATGCCGGAACCGTGATATTTCCCAGGGCACTTTTTAAGTTTTTCCTGGACGCCGGCGTGGAAATCAGAGCCCGGAGAAGATATAAAGAACTTGTTGAAAAAAATATGAAAGTGGATTATACTGATATATTTCAAGATATACAGAAAAGGGACGAAAATGACCGTTCGCGGTCACTATCTCCCCTGAAACCGGCACCCGATGCCGTGATTGTAGACACCAGCGAGATGACAATTGAAGAGGTTGTAGGTCGACTTTCCCTGGAAATAGACCAAAAAGCCGCTTCATTGCCATAAATAAAAAAGGAAGAGAGGAAAGTATTTAATGGAACAAACTAACACAACTAACCCAGAAACACCGGAAATGGCCGGCGCAAGCTCGGCAGTCGCAGATGTGGAGGACTTTGAAAAGCTTCTTGAAGAAAGTCTGAGCGGCAAGAACATGAAGATCGACGAGGTTGCCAAGGGAACCGTCCTGCAGGTTACCTCAGACTACGTTATCGTCGACGTGGGCTACAAATCCGAAGGCCAGATCCCCATCGAAGAGTTCAAGGACCTTGATAATCAGATCGCCGTTCAGGAAGGCGATGTTATCGATGTGTTCATCGAGGGATGGGAAAATGAAAACGGCATGATGGTGCTCTCGAAAGAGAAAGCCGACCGTATGAAAGTATGGGACAAGGTAAGCGAAGTATACGAAGACGACGGCTTCATCGACGGCCGGATTATTTCGCGTATCAAGGGCGGTCTTGCAGTAGATATCGGACTGAAGGCCTTTTTGCCCGGCTCCCAGATCGATCTGCACCCTGTTCGGGACCTCGACAAGCTGATCGGACAGACCTTCCAGTTCAAGATTTTGAAGCTGAGCAAGAAGCGGGGCAATATCGTTCTTTCACGCCGCGCTATCCTGGAGAAAGAGCGCGAAAGCATGCGCGCCGAAACCCTCAAGAAAATCGAAGAGGGTGCCATTGTTGAAGGTATCGTTAAAAACATCACCGATTACGGTGTGTTTATCGACCTTGGCGGTGTTGACGGGCTGTTGCACGTTACCGATATTTCATGGGGTCGTATCACCTCACCGCACGATTACTTCAATATCGGCGACACCATTCAGGTCAAGATCCTGAGCTTTGACAAAGACAACCAGCGCGTTGCCCTCGGTTACAAGCAGATGAAGACCAATCCGTGGGAACTGGTTGAGCAGAAATACCCGACAGAAAGCCGCGTAACCGGCAAGGTGGTCAATATCACCAATTACGGTGCGTTTATCGAACTGGAAGAGGGCGTTGAAGGTCTTATCCATATTTCCGAGATGTCCTGGACCAAGAAGGTCAAACATCCTTCACAACTGCTCTCCATCGGAGACCTGGTTGAGGCTGTAGTGCTGGATATGGATGTTCCCAGAAAGCGTATTTCTCTGGGCCTGAAACAGCTTGAGCCCAACCCCTGGACCGTTATTGAAGAACGCTACCCGGTCGGTACGGTTGTGGAAGGTAAAATTAAGAATATTACCGATTTCGGTATTTTTATCGGCCTGGACGAAGGAATCGACGGCCTGGTCCACATTTCCGACATCTCCTGGGTCCAGAAGATCAAACACCCCGCAGAAGTATACAAAAAGGGTGACATGGTGAAAGCGGTCGTCCTGAGCATCGACAAGGAAAACGAGCGCTTTTCACTGGGTATCAAGCAGCTTGAACCCGACCCCTGGGAAGAAGTGCCCACCAGATACCGCCGCGGCCAGGTTGTCAAGGGCGTGGTGACCAACATCACCGATTTCGGTATTTTCCTGGAAATTGAGGAAGGTGTTGAAGGTCTGGTACATGTATCTGAAATCAGCGAAGACAAGGGTAAGAGCCTGCAGGATGTTTCCAATGTGGGCGAAGAGCTGGAAGTGCTTATTATCAGCCTTGACAAGCGCAACCGCAAAATCGGCCTGAGCCTGCGCGAGCTGAAACAGAACATGGAAGAGATGGAAATCAAGAACTATATGGACAAGCAGAAGGAAGATACTCCTGCTGCAACCCTGGGCGATGTGATGGCGGAAAGTGCTGCTGAAACAGAAGAAGAAGCCACTGCGGCCCCTGCTGAAGAGCAGGCGGAACCCGCTGCCGAGGCTTCTGAAGAGCCCACGGAAGATGCTGCAGCAGCAGAAGAAGCTCCCAAGGATGATGCTGAATAAGCTCCATATACAATTACGTTAGCTAAAAAAGGGAAGGCTGTTATATAGCCTTCCCTTTTTATTTTGGAAAGAGGGTGGTTTTGTGTAATAATAGCCACGTTCAGCAAACATTAAAATTATCGGGACTCAGCGCATGAGAAAACATCCAATTATAGTCGGGATACTGTGTATCTGTTTTATCGGTTTTATTTTTCTGGTCTGCATGTGGGCGGCGGGAAGCATGGGTTTTTTCGATACTTCCATGGTCGGCTCCGGTGACAAGGTTGCGGTTATCGAGGTTGAGGGAATCATCACAAAATCGCGACCGGTTATTGAAAAACTCAAACGCTACAAAGAAAGCAGTTCCGTCAAGGCCATTGTTGTTCGCATCAACAGCCCCGGCGGTGGAGTGGGGCCGTCCCAGGAGATTTACTCCGAAATCCTGAAGCTGAAAGATTCCAAAACAATCGTGGCCTCCATGGGCTCAGTTGCCGCCTCAGGGGGGTATTATATAGCCTGTGCCGCACACTCCATATACGCCAATCCCGGCACCATAACGGGCAGCATCGGCGTTATCATCGAGTTTGCCAATATTGAAGAGCTGCTGGGAAAAATCGGTTTGAAAAGTGTTGTGATCAAAAGCGGCAAATACAAGGATATTCTGTCGCCCACCCGCACGGCCAAGCAGGAAGAAAAAGAGCTGATCCAGCGGGTGATCGACAATATTCACGGGCAGTTTATCGATGCCATTGCAGCCGGGCGCAGTCTTGAGCGAGAAAAGGTAACGGCAATTGCCGACGGCCGCATTTTCTCCGGCGAACAGGCCCTGGAGGCGGGCCTGGTTGACGAACTCGGTACCCTCGAGGACGCAATCGAGGCCGCGGCACGGCTTGCCGGTATCGAAGGTGAGCCCAATGTCATCTATCCGCAAAAGAAACGGCCCTCCATCTGGCAGTTTTTTGTTGAAGAATCGCTGGCAAAAATCCGTGAGCGGTTGACCGAGGAAACCTTCAGAGCAGATTTTATGCTGAGTGATCCCCGGTTTACGGTTCAGGAGTAGTTTTTTTAGAGGAGAAAAGATTTCACCACCCGCTACGCTTGAGGCACAGAGGACACAGAGGATGTGATTTTCACATTGCCGGGAGACGACGACAATGTGAAAAAGCTCCATGGCTTCGCCATGAACTAAAAGCACATGGGGTATCCAATAAATTTGATTAGGGTCAAATGTAGGGTGCGCATCGCGCACCGATAAAGAATTATAAAATTACCAGGAGAGATTTGCATGGCTATTGCAGAAGTCAGTATTGTTCCCATCGGTACCGGCGGAACCAGTGTCAGCGGGTATGTTGCAGGAGCACTTGATGAGTTGAAAAAATCGGGTTTAACGTACAAACTTACTCCAATGGGTACCATCATCGAAGGCGATCTCGATGCGGTTCTGGCCGTTATCAAGGCCATGCACGAAACGCCTTTTGCCAAGGGTATAGAGCGGGTCTACTCAACCATAAAGCTCGACGACCGGCGCGATAAAGACGCCCACATGGACGACAAGGTCGCCTCGGTAAAGCAAAAAACCGACATCAATACATAACAGATACGGCAGGGAGGAATCCGGCATGAAAATAATGGCGTTTGTGGGCAGTCCGCGCAAGGGCTCAAATGTCGATACGCTGATAGACAGTGTAATCGAAGGTGCCAAAAGTACAACCGATGTTGAGGTTGAAAAAGTTCATCTCTACGACGCCGATATCAAGCTCTGTATCGGCTGCCTGGCCTGCACAGCCCTCAAGGGAGGTAAGGACTGCCCCCTTCAGGATGATATGGCGGGCATCCTGGAGCGTATGCAGGCTGCCGATGCCTTTGTTTTCGGCACACCCAACCATGTGCATTCAATGTCGGCCGGTTTGACCAACTTGTTGTGCCGCATGCAACCTCTTATTAAAATGGATGTTATCAGGGACGATGCCGGTAAGATCATCGGGGCCGACGCAACAACCCTCATTAAAGGCAAAAAGGCCGTTATGGTTGTCAGCCAGGGCGATTTCAGCGTATCTCAATCATCATTGCTGCTGAAAACCCTTGCAGCAAATATCACGGATTTCCAGCTTAAAAAAGTGGCCGAGATTTTCAGCGGCGGCAACCTGGAGCGTGCCCAGGTGAAAGAAAAGGAGCATGACTTACAGGCAGCCTTTGCCGCCGGGGTTAAACTGGCGGGCTGAAAAATAATATTCTTCAGAGTCGACAGGCGCGACTACAGACGTGATAGGGGCATTTTAGGGGCGCATTATTCCATAAAGAACTACAGGGGCATCTTTATTTTACATCCAAGGGGGGATATATGACGAATAGTATTTTTAGAATACATTTCCCTTTTATAATTTTTGCAAAATGGCTTTTAATTGTTTGTTCTGTATTGATTTTTCCAGGCTTCAATATTTATAATTCCGACAATGTAGACGCTCAGCCGGACTTCCCGATAATGAAAGCAATTGCCGGATTCGATGAACCGACAACAATAAGCACTTCGTGTGGATTACTGGCAATACTAAATACCCTGACATATACAGAACAAAGCGGTTTGCTGCCGATAACCGATGATATAAGCATCGATGGTACGGTTACGTTATTTTCGGTATTCCTGGATGTTCCGGATAACCTTGTTGCAAGTCCATTCTGTTTGCACAAAGTTGTTTCATTTGAAGACAAGTATGGTGCTGACGGTATCATACTACGAAGTGTGATTCTGATACTGTCTGTTATGACGAATTCGAGTCGTACTGCAATCATTGCTTAGTCTTGTCCGAGGAAGAATGTGCCTGCCGGAATGAAGAGGGTGTCTTTGATAATGGAACCACGTGCCGGGTTTTTGAAGGAGATGTGATGTTTGATGGTGTATGCATCAACGGAATATGCGATACGTTTTAATGATATGGTTTCTCTGGAACAACAGAGAATTGCTGATTGTGCGCAGCACATAAATATAGTTTAGATATTTTTGTGTCAAACGGGGTATACCGCTATATGCGTCACCCCCTATACTCCCCGGGTTTTTTAACCGGCATTGCAACCGCCATGCTGCTGCACAACTGGATAGCGGGGTGGGCGTGGCCGGCCGTTTCAATTCCCATATATCATTTGCGTGTTGATCATGAAGAGTAAATGATGCTTGATCATTTCGGTGATCAGTATAACGCCTACATGAGCCGGACAGGCCGTATTGTGCCGCATTTCTGGAAGCAGTAATTGGTGCGCAATGCGAGCACCTCATACACTGGATCCTGCGACCAAGGTGCAGAATGACAATTGGTTTAAACATTTTGTCATTAAAAAAAGCCCGGTATCGTTCGATACCGGGCTTTTGGTTTTGCATAACAAATGACCTAGTAGGTCTTCTGCAGGTTGGCAATGGTGAACATTGTCGGTGACAGCTTGTTGCTGATCTTCGGTTCGTAGTAGTATTGCTGATCCGACAGACCGGAGTGGGTGCGCTGGAAATCCTGGAAAACGGTTCCCACGATAAAGGGACGTACTTCACCATTTTCAGTCTTTTTCATGTCCAGGTTGTTCATGAAGCACTTCCAATAGCGGCCCAACTGGTCGTAGATTTCCGACCAGAGGATGTAATAGTTTTCCGGGTCAACATACCATATGCGCTTTCCGTACAGGTAGTTGGGATCTTTGTTGATGACTTCAACCAGGTAGGTGTTGCAGCGCTCATACGCCAGACCGTTTACAATTCCCTGGCCGGGAGAGCGTGTTGTTTTCTTCATGTCCTGGTGGCGTCCGCTGAGCATTTCCTTGCGACCCTTCAGGGTGTAGGTGTTACGTTTCAACTGGCCGTCCCAGAGGTATTCATCATCGTAGATGAGGTCGGTACCGTCGATGGAGTCGGTACGCTGGGCGGTCGACATGCGGCGGATTCTGCGGAACTGGCTGTACCACAGGTACGAGTCATCGTCCTTTGACTGGTCGATGGGCCGCATGGTGAACATACGGGTGTTGAGGAACTCGGCCGGTTTGTACATGTGTACGAACATACCGCGGCGATAGCCTTTTTTGTTTTGCTTGTCGGGCAATGCCGGTTTGGGGTCGAGCTCGGTTCTGTTTATGAAATAGAATTCCCAGTACTCCTGGTCGGACAGACGCTCGGTACGGGACTTGGGATTGATGTTGGGTGAAAAGCGGCGGTACTTGGCGGTATCACCGTGGTTGTTCATCTCAAAGTTCCAGGCAATCTCGAGACCGTTTTTGGGGTTAAGAAACGGGCGCCCGGCAACTTCCTTGATGTTGGTCATCAGGCCTTCGGAATCGATCTTGTACTGGCCGGCGTACTTTTGGGTAGCGGCGACAAAGCCTTTGGACTCGGTCATTTTCTGATAGGGCACAATTTCCATGGTGAATACTTCACCCTGGGGTGCGCCCCATTTTTCGGGGTTTTTGTAAATGCCTACCCATGGTTCGGGCAGAAATTCGGCAACCTGGTCGATGTTGGTTTTGTCGATCTTTTTTCCGACCCAGGTTTTTTCCCATTCGCGGACTTTGGCCAACTCTTCGGCGGTATACGCCGTGCCCATGCCGATGGCTTCCGCCATGACCATGGCCGGCAGGCTGAGAAACGCCAGAACCATTACACTCGTCACTAATTTTCTGTTTACTCCGTGCTTCTTCATGAACATAACCTCCCTCTCTGGTTGAATTGATTAAAATTCGTATCTGATACGAAAGATGATACTGTCTTTATGATCCATGAGGTGCGAAAGACCGCTGGGCTTGTTAAGACCGTGCTTGGCACCGCCATACAGCTTGGCACCGATGTCCATCCGCAAGCCGCCCTTGAGGACGCTTTCGGGGAACACGTAGGTGAAGCTGGGAACCGCCATCCATTTGCCGGCCCTGAAATAGTAGTTCCCGATAAAGATAAAAACCCAGGAGGTATTGAACATTTCCTGCTTGATAAACATTGTGACTGCGTCGGTAACCGAGTCGCCGGGACGATGGAACCTGTCGGCGGTGAGCATGTCGCGCTCATGCTGGAATATCTTTTCCCAGAAGTAGGTGAGGGAGAAGTCCATCTGCTTGCCGGTACCGATGTTTCTGGTAAACCAGGGGATATCGAGCTTCCAGTTACCCTGGATTGCGATACCCAGGATGTTGGCCCGGTATTCGTCATATACCGCGGAGCTTGAACCGTCGGTTCCGAGGTTCATGGGGCGGTTGATTTCGTAGAACCATTCCAGGCGCCATACCGACTGATACAGCCAGTCTACATAGGTCTGGGCCGTACCGCCGACGGTCTGGTAGCGTTTGTATTTGTAGATTTTCTTGTCGGGCCAGTCTCCGGGGTGTACTCTGCCGCCGCCGGCAGCGATGCCGGCCTGGATGTACTGGAACACGAACGGGCCTACGCGGTCGGCATCTGCAACCGGACCGTCATCCAGGGCGTCCCAGAAGAGCAGGGTCCAGTCGATGTTCCAGGTGAAGCCGCGGATACGGAAACCCCACTCGTAGTTCTTTTTCAGGTTCCAGCCCGGATGGTCGCGGTACCATTTTTCCTGCATCCAGGAAAAGAGGCCCATTTCCTTGCCGGGGGAAAAAGTTGCGTTTTTAAAATACTCGGGTCCCCAGTGGGTCCCGGTATAGGGTATGTACATGCCGCGGTAATCGCCGGGATTGAAGATGAACTCAAACAGCAGGTTGCCGGGAAGCTGCGACTGGTAGAAGGTCCTGATCATCCAGATACCGCGTTTGATCTCTTCCCAGTTGTCGACACCGGGAACGCCCCAGCGCAGGTCAAGGGGGTTGACAACGTCGGCAACGCGGTTGATGTCGAGCTGACCCCAGATAACGATCTGCTTACCGATACGAACCTGCCACGGTCCCTTGATGATATCGATGTAGGCTTCCGATATCATGTCGTTGTCGATGTGGCGCGGCCGGATGTAATCTTTCCGCTGGCGATGGGCTATGCTTCGTCTGAGGTCGTCGTCGAGTTTGGGCGCCATTTCGTACCAGTACTTGAACCCGCCGAACAGACGAACGGTGAGGTCATCCTTTTCAGTTACCGTGTAGAGCGCTTCACACAGGAACGACCAGTTGGAAAAGTCGATTGCCGAATTGTGATTCGAACCGGGGCCGTGCTTTTCTCGGGCGTAGTGTGATGTTCTGATGTAGGTGGTGTTTTTCAGGTAACCGTTGAGGATGAGTTTGCCGCCCATAAATTCTGTAGCTGCCAGGGCTGCGGTGGCGGTGAGAAGTACAGATAGCGCAAGGGTAGTACATATTGCTGCGGATAAAGCAATTTTCTTCATGCCCCCTCCTTATTTTGGGTTATGTAGTTTTGTTTCCCCGCATATATTAGGTAAATATTGTCAGAAAATAACATAGCACGCAAATAATTACAAGGGAAAACTGGAAATTATCTGCTTAAAAAGCGTATCAATTGTGAGGGTTTTTTTGTTTTGCCCTCAGGCGGGCGGGAAACAGGGTGCATACTGTGATACGTGTACTTTATGGAGATGATATTCTCGATAAAAAAGCCCCGTGGATGCATCCACGGGGCTTTTAACTATTAATGTAATGAAGTGAGTGTTTGTCACTTGTTGGGATTATGTTTCATGATGAACTTCGGCTTCACCAGCGCAATGCAGCTCGGGATAATGAGCAGTGCGCCCAGCATGTTGAAGGTCAGGATGATTGCGAGCAGCAGTCCCATGAGGGCCTGGAACATCATTTTCGACATAAACCAGAACACGATACCGATAACGAGCGTTGTGGCGATAAAGACAATGGCTTTACCGGTGGTACCGAGAGCCACACTGATGGCGTCGGCCAGAGATCCGCTGTTTTTGTACTCTTCGATGATACGGCTGACCAGGTAAATACCATAGTCGACACCCAGACCGATACCGACCGACGACACCGGCAGGGTGGCCGTTGTCAAGGGCAGGGGTTGGGACGGGTTGAGAACCATGAACGCAAATGCCAGCACGTTGGATATCAGGAGCGGCGCCGTGATGATGATACCGGCCAGCACCGATTTGAAGATAAAGGTACACAGCACAAGTACCGTTGCAATGGCAAGAATAAATGTCCAGATCTGATACAGGGTCAGGGCCTCATTGATAGCGGCCTGAACACCCACCGAACCACCGGCCAGGCGGTAATGCACCTGGGGTACGCCCTCGATGGCGGGTTTTTCAGGAATGGGCGGTGCTTTCTTGCGGAAGAAACCGTCCAGCCAGTAGACAAACCTGTCGAATCCCTGGCGTTCAACGTCTTTTGTGCGCTTGCCGAAGCGTGAATGGTCTCTGATGTATTCATTAACCCGGTCGATAACAATCTTGATGGTCTCAGATGTTTTATCGCGGCAGTAAATGATAATGTTCATGGTGGTTTCATCGGTGTCGATGAACTTGTCGTACTGTCCCGGAGGCGCACCGAAGATAACCTGCTTGTAGATCATCTTCAGCTGGGTATCGACATTGGGCACAAAGTACCAGTTGGGATCGTTATCCCGGATAGCCCGGTTACGACCGGGTATCTGGCCCAGCACCGAGAGCGCGGATATGACCCTCATTCCCGGAGTTCGCTGCATGAAGCGCGTAAACTCCATAATGTCGCGCACCACGGTGGGATTGGCCACCGCATACTCTTCGTCACCCTGTACAACAATATACAGGGGGCTCAGCAGCGGCATCGCGAACGTTATGCGGAACGAGTCCACATTGTAGCGGTGCCAGGGCCACAGAACCTCGGAACCCGGAACCGCGTTTCCGATGGTGATGTCGTTTACATAAAAGCTGCCCCAGATCAGCAGGAAGAGCGAAGCGGCCAGCACCGGGTACTTGCCCCATCCGGCAACCCAATGCCCGGTCCCGCGCAACAGTTTGTCGAGAAAGCCTTCGCCTTCCTTGGAAGTTTTGATGGGCATGTATGAGAGCACGATGGGAATCATGATCATGGCGATGATAACGGTTGCAAAGGCCCAGA
>JANQGV010000258.1 GCA_028282925.1 Thermodesulfobacteriota bacterium | reverse complement strand
GTTTCCTTGACGATGGGAATCAGCTTAACGGGCCTTGACTCCTGCTCTTTCTGGCGGCTGAATGTCAGTATCTGCTGTACCAGGTCCCGGGCGCGGTCGGAGGCGGCCAGGACCTCCCGTAGGTGTCTATAGGTTTTGGTTTTCTTATCGATTTTATCGATGGACAGCTCGGTATAGCCTGAAATGGCTGTTAAAATATTATTAAAATCGTGTGCAATACCACCGGCCAGCGTTCCGATTGCTTCCATCTTCTGCGCCTGTCGCAGTGTTTTCTGAAGTTTCTTTTCATTGCTGATATCACGACAAACAGCAACAAAGTGGGCAATGGTGCCGTCGCTGGTGCGTATGGGGGAGATTGTTACGTCTAATTCGGATACGGCCCCGTCATTACGGCTGTTATTGAGTTCACCTTTCCAGACAGTGCCTGAAGTGATGGTATCCCAGATCTCAGTGTGCTTTGCATCACTGAAGGCCTCATCGCGATACGCAAAAGGGTTGTACTCTTTACCGTTGTTTCTATTGTATCCGAACAGCGCCACACCAGCCGGGTTAACGTACTGAATGGTGCCGTCGGCAGCCATAATGATTACCGATTCGGCGGTCTGCTCAACAGCCATGCTCAGCTTGATACGCTCCGACTCGGCGTGCATTCTTTCCTGCATTTCATTTTTAAGCGAGCTGAGAGTTTTTTCAAGTTCGCTGTTTTTTGCCTTGATTTCAATGGTACGCTCCTGCACCTCCTGCTCCAGGGTTTGGGTGTAGGCTTTTTCGATTTTTTGTGCTTTTTGCAGACCTTTTACCATGCTGTTGAACGATTCGGCAAGTTCGCCGATCTCATCTTTGCGCTTTATATCGACCTTGGTGTCGAGGTTTCCTTTCTTCACCGTACCGGCGGCATGGGTCAAATGCTTAATCGGTTTTACAACGTTTCTCAGCAGCAGGGACATGAGCAGCAGTCCCAGCAGGAGAAAAACAACGCTGAGAAGCGTAAAGTTTACTTTAATTTCATGTACGGTTTCAGTAAGTGCATCACGTGTTTTGTAAACCGAGGCAAGCATTGCGGCTTCTGGTACCACGATACCGAAACGCCAGCCGGTTGAAGGCATTGAATGCGATGCGATGAAATAGGGGACATCGTCCAGCACTATTTCACTGACCTGCTGTTCCTTTGAAACAATACTGCGGGCTATGTTACGGACTTCCTTCAGACGCGAATCAAGCAGGCTGTGGACAAGAACCGTGCCCGGGGCAATAACCTGCTCGGCATGCACTACCAGGCCGAGCTTCTCAAGGTAATACTGATCCATAGCAAGAATAACCCCGACATCGTCGATCAGGAACGGGATCATGTGCGGCATATCGGTATGGTCGGTTACGGCGCCAAGTATTTCATTAACAATGGTTTTGATGGTAACATCGATACCGGCCGCACCGATGAAAGTACCTTTTGCATTATAAATGGGTGTGCTGGCTGTGATGATTAATCCGCGTCCCGCATCATCGGGATACACCCTGGTCCAGACCGATTTCTTTTCCGGGTTGAACGTGGGGCAGGCGGCACCGTAAAAGTAGGTGTTCATCATGTCGTATTGCACGGGTGTCATGCCGTTGTCCAGATTGTGCAGATTCGGATAGTATCTTCTAATGCCGGTGGCGGTCAGAATATATGCCGAAAGAGTTTCAGGATAGTTCTGAATAATGCCTTCAAGTTGTGGGTCTATGAGGGAGAGAGTCTGGAGCTGCTTGGCGGTTTCAGGCGATACGTTTGTCGACTTGTCATACACAACCAGCGCAGTATCTGAGCTGTCGTTGGTGAAAACCCGGGCGGTCTCATCCCAGACAAGATTGTCGACGGCTTTCAACGGAGCACTACGGTAAAACGGATCGTTTTCCAGCAGATACCCGGTGTTTTGAGCAAGCATTGCCGATGCACCGGCAATTTTCCTGAAGGTGTTTTCATAGCGCATCGATTGCTCGTGAGTGATACGGGATAAGAAAGAGTAGGTCTGCTGGCGGATAGTATCTTCATTGGTGGTAGATGAAAATTCGCCGAAATCTACGACAAAATAGATTGCAAGATACGACATGGATACAAGTATCAGCAACAGTACCACCGAGAAGCTCAGAAAGAGGCGTGTGCCGATTTTGAGATGGGAGAATTTCTTGAAAAGCATGTTAAATCCAGTAGTTACTTATTGAATGCATGTGCACAGTCTATCAATGTTATTATTATAAACAGGAAAAGTTAAGATAGTATTAAGCCTGCTCGTATTCTGCAACGGCAGTAAGCTGCGTGCTCGATGAAAAGGACAGAGCATTTGCCGGCATTTCACCCTGTGCATCTACTCCGGAAACGGCGTCGTGCCCTGATGGGCTGTGGCCGTTTTGTGAGACACCGTTTGCCAGCACAACCAGTTCCTGCACCACGTCCTGCATGCGCAGGGAAAGTGCATTGATGCTTTCTGAAGCCGAAGCGGTTTCGCGGGCATTGGCGGCATTGTTCTGGGTAACACGGTCCATTTCGGAAACCGTTTTGTTGACCAGCTCAATACCCCTGGACTGGTCGCCGGATGCAGCGGTAATGCCCTGCACCAGGGTTTCAACTTTTCTGGTTATCTCAATATTGGCTGCAAAGGCTTTGCCGGTCGCCTGGGTGATCTCGTTACCTTTGTTTACAGCCTGGATGGTTTGATCGATCAGGGCCGATGAACTGCGTGCCGCCTGAGCGGCACGTTGCGCCAGACTGCGGACTTCTTCGGCAACTACGGCAAAGCCTTTTCCGGCTTCACCGGCACGGGCCGCCTCCACAGCGGCATTCAGGGCCAGGAGGTTGGTCTGAAAAGCAACAGCGTCGATATCCTTGACGATTTTACCGGTCTCTTCACTGGATTTAGTAATTTCGCTGATTGCGTCAGTCATGTCGTTCATGTGTTTATTGACATTTTCTACAATGGCGTTTGCCTCCTGCATCATGGAGTTGACCTGTTCGGCATTGACCGCGTTTTGTTTCGTCATGGCAGCCATTTCCTCAAGCGAGGCGGCCGTTTCTTCCAGGCGGGAAGCCTGCTGGTAAGAGGCCGTGGCAAGTGCGCCGCTGCCGGTAGACAGTGTTGTGGACACCTGGGCGAGTGATTCGGATTCCTGTTTGAACAAAGCAATCAGGCGGTTCATTTTGCCGGTAAGCGTGAAGCTCAAGATAATGCCGAACAGCAGCGAGGCCGCCGTTCCCAGGGCGCAACCTGCAAGAGCATTTGTTTTGGCCCATTTGGCGCTCTTCATTGAATCGGTAACAGCCGCGTTGGTCGCCGCATCGTTGTAGGAGACAAGTTCTTGCAGGATGCTGGAAACCTCCTGCTGGTTTTTATTAAGGTGTATTTTTGCCTGCACATTAAGCTTGATATACATGTTTTCGGCATCGGCCGCCTTGTTGCGCAGCGTTTCAAAATGCTCGAACATTTTGTCCGAGGCAGGTATCAATTCCAGAAAGTAGACCAGATTTGCTTCCTGGAGTTGCCCGAGGGTAACATGCTCTTTTATCTTACCGGCTGCGCTGTAAAACTGTTTATGCAGCGGTACGATCTCATCAACTGTTTTTTTCAATTCGCTGTTATTTGTTTGAAATGTGCTCACCCAGATGCCGAAGCTTGAATCCATCGGGTCATCACCGCCGTCAAAAGGTGTATTCGTCTGCATGAAATATGAAATTTCGCTTTTCATTTTATACAGGTCGCCCCGAAACTGCTCGGTGTTCTTTTTCAGGCGCATGGGATTGGGAATATCCAGCAGGTCGAGTTGTTTCGATATTTTCAAAAAGGTGTTGTTTTCAGCTTCCCAGGCGGTAAGTTTCGTTTTGAGTTTTTTATACAGCATGGTTTCTTCATCGCCCTGCAGCAGTGACGCGTAGTTTTTGAGGTCGGAGCGATATTTATCGACACCTTTGTCGATGGTCTGATACTGCATCAGGCGTTCCTGTTTTGAAGCATCGGCGTCAAGCAACACCATTTGGGCAATCCTGATCTCTTCAAGGGTCTCGTTGACCCGCATCAGATTGTATATGCCGGGCAGGTGCACTTTGCCGACAACATAGAGATGGGTGCTCAGCTTGGTTGCCACACCCCAGCCCACATAACCGGTTATGAAGGTGGTGCCGGCAACAATAATAAAGCTGCCGATCAACTTGGTTTTCAAGTCCCTGTGCTGAATGAAAGAAATACATTTACTGATTAAAAACTTCATGAAACGGTTCTCCAGAATGTGATTACATATGTATCTTGTATACGGGTCAGCAGCCTAGCTCCCTGCCGGTGGTACAATCCGCTGTTTTGTTACCTGAGCGGAGGGTATTCGTTGCATCATGATATTTGTTGGGGGAATTCGACACCTGCCGGACCAACCCCTGGAGTGCGGCGGGATTGTGTCATGCGGTGGTGTTGGAGATTCCTGAAAGAGCGTTATTACGTAACAGCCCATCCACTGTATCAGCGCTTTTGTATATTCTGTTATCGGGTACAGTATAGACGGATTTAATTAAGATTGTGTTAATTCGAAATTAATAATGGGTGATATTGTTGTTAAATTGATGAATTGGGTATAAAAACGAAAAGCAGGGTTTGGTGCTTCAGGCAGAGATGATGCATATAATAAGGGCGGCAGAAACATGTGTTGTTACGAGTGGAGGGGGTAACGGTTAATGCTCCTGCCGCCGGGGACTGATTGTCTTACGCTTCCTGATTTTTACCGATAACCGACGATATGGTGGCCATATCGGCATCGATAATCATCTGCATCTGGTCTTTCATTTCCTGGGGCACTTCATCCATTGCCTGAAAGCTCTGCAACAGCATGGCAGCATAATCATAAGGGGTTGCTTCGGCCTGTTCCATGACAATCGGGTATTTACGGGATAGGTTGAACAGGAAGTCGATTTCACGAATTGAAAAATAGCGAGTGAACATGGTGCGCTTCAAATAATCGGCCATGCGTTTTGAGTTTTTTACCCACTCGAAATAGTCGCCCCAGAAACGGGTATACTCCTCAAAGCCTTTTTTGCCGTCAAGCTCTTTAAGGGTGCACACCGCACCCATATACCCGGCCATGGTTGCACTCTGGTAGAGACACTCGCCGAAAGCAGCCGAGTCTCCGACAAAGAGGATGTTGCCTTTATAGGGTGTTATCATGGGGGATATCAGGTCGACGATAGCGCCGCTTTTATCAATGATTTCAGCGTTTTTAAACCAGTGGGCATATGGGCCTTCCCTGGTAAAATATTCCAGCAGTTTTTCGCCGTTGGAAGCCGGCAGCATTGAAATGGTTTCCAGTCGGAAGGAATCATTTGTATGGGGGCTTGGAAGCATGAGAAGAGCGCCCTGCATGCCGCCGAAATTTTTCTTGCCGAAAAAGAGCATATCGCCCCGATCAAAAGGGCATTCAACGCCGGCCATTTCATATTCCATGGTAGGGCCTTTGGCAAAGAACTGCCTGCCGGCATTGGCTCCGGTCAACCGGGCAATCCGGGAGTTGAGGCCGTCTGCTGCAATCAGTTTACGGCAGGTAATTTTACTGTCCTTGCCGCGGGTGCGTGCCGTGACGGTAACGCTGTTTTTGTCCTGAGCAACTTTATGAACCAGTGTTTCGGTGAGAAAGTCGACCCCCTTTTTGTGAGCCCATCCGAATCGGGCTGAGAAACACTTATCGGCATCAAAAAGATGATAGAGGGGCTTTTTTGTGGTTGATGCCTTCCAGTAGGTGCCCGAATCGGCAACCATGTAGGTATGGTATACGCCTTCCATGCTGTCCGGATATTCAACCGTAAAACCGCATTCCGAATAATGCAATTTTGTTTTTGAACCGTTTGGTTCCGTGCGGATTACTTCATTGTTAAAGGGCTGGTCGAGAAAACAGTATCCTGAGACGGTTCGCAGGTTTTTGTCAAGCTGTGGTTTTTTGTCGATGCCGAGCACCTTGACACCACGTTTGGCGAGTTCACCGCAGGCCATCAGGCCGGAGGGACCGCAGCCCACTACAATTACATCATAATCGATCATAATGCATCATGTCCTTTCCGTCCCCCGCGCCTCGTTGTTTGATGTGCAATACTGTTTTTGCCGAATATACAAGAGCAGGGAAGGCCGGGCCCCCTCTCAAGCGCCGGCCGGTACCACAATGCCGCTCATATCAATTTTGACCAATCGGCTGCAACCTTTTTTCCAAAGAGACAGAGCCGATACCTGATGGTAACGGTTACATTTGATATGTGTGCGGCATGTGCCTGCTGTAATTATATATTCTCCTTTCAACGCGTCCAGCGCTGTTGCGACCTGTACGATGACCCCCGCAGGGTGCTGTCGATAAAGGTCACTTCACTGACGGTGATACGCTGCATAAGCATACTCTGCTTCATTATGTCTTTCCACTTTTCAACCGGAACCTTGCGTGCGTCGGCTGCATACTCAAACTCATAGACGGTAAGGCCCTCGTCGTATTCCGGATCTTCACCGCTGAACAGTTCCGCTGAGCCGGTGATCTGAAGGCACTGGATGTGTGAAAAATTCTTAAATTCCTTATGCCAGTTAAGGCTTACATGGGGATTGTTTCTAATATGATCAAGCTTGGCAGTGCCTTTTTCAGAGAAAACATACAGAACTTTTTTTTCGGGATCGAGGGTGCCGTCTACGGTGACGACAAAAGGACGGTTATTGAGCGAGGTTGCAAGGACATACGTGCGTTTTACTTTTTTACCTCCCAGAAGCGTAACCACCTGTTGCCATGCCCTTTCCTTGGGCATTATGCCTTCGCCGGAACTCCATTGTAAATAGTCGCCATAGAGCCATACCTGGGTGGCACTTGTTTTTCCGTCAAGCTTCACTTCATGGCAGTCATTGCAGGCAACGCCGTCTTCTATGTCCGGGTGCTCTGCTCCCTGCGTCGATTTGACCGGAATTTCCGGTGCACCAAGCGTGACCTTTGCCTGCGAAGGCTGTATAACGGTATTGCTGTTGCCCGATGTAACAGCTTCGCGGTACACCCCGAGCAGCACTATGCTGCACAGAGACGCAATAAAAATAATGGTTTGTTTTTTCATTATATCCTTTCAACATGTGCTGTAACAAAGTACACGATTCAGTTGCTCAGGCCGTCAGTGACATGTCGGCTGTTGGATTTTCAATGATTGTATGATCAGGTCGAGCTGGTCGTCACTCTCAACATCTATATCCATCATAAAGCCGGTAAAAAGCACACCCGCCGACCAGTGATAAAATGCATGGGCAAGTTTCAAGGCATCGAATTCTCTGAAAACACCTGTCTGCATGCCTTCGTTCAACAGATCTACAAGGTTATTGATATACAGATCGTGGAAGATCATCATCTTTTTATCCTTGGCGGTGTTTCTTGAGCCCATTTTAAAAAAGTCGGTATAGGCCTGTAAAAAGTCACGGTCTTTCTTACTGAAAAGGAGAACGTTTTTTATGAAAAGGCGTAATCGTTTTTCAATGTCGTTTTCTTCCCTGATGTAACGCATTACCTGGTCGAAGTATTCATGTATACCCTGGTAGAAAATTTCATGAATAATCATCAGGACCTCCTTTGTATAAATAAGATCTGTTTTTTGACATACACACCAGCGGCCGGACCGGCAACCGCCGGTGTGTATGTTTATTTATTGTATTTTTAAAACCACGGCTTACAGCCGTGCGACCCGAATAACTTTTAGCGATTCGGGGAGAATATGTTTATAAGACGCTACGCGCCTTCCACCCCTTTTCTTTGTTCACCCCAAAGAAAAGGGGGAAAAGAAAGTGCCCTGCAACTTGTCCCGCCTTAGCAGGCGTGATACCCTCGCGGCACGATTTCAGTCGGCGGGTCAACAAACTCGCCCC
>JANQGV010000144.1 GCA_028282925.1 Thermodesulfobacteriota bacterium | reverse complement strand
GGATTTCTTTTCCTGGCATATCTATTCCCCGAACGAAGAAACGGTACTGTTCGGCGATTATGAGAAAAACAAGGCCAAGGGGAAAGAAGGCCGCGCAAGCGCCGTGTACAGCAAAAGCCACCTGCTGGCAGGCCTGGTTGAAGAGTGTAAAAAGCTCGGTGTGCATGTATTCCCCGGCGAAAACGTAATCGATGTGCGTAAAGACGGTGAAGGCGTGGAAATCCAGACCTCGAGCGGCAAGCATTTCAAGAGCATTTTCGCCATTGATGCCGGTGGACGCCAGTCCCGGGTGGCCCGTGCCATGGGAATCAACAAAAACCGCGGTTTTTTCGGTTCCGTAACCTCTGTTGGTTATGAAATGACCGGACTGGATCTGCCCCAGCCCTATGCCCTGCATCAGCCCCTGGTAAAAAGCGGCGATCCGCCCATGCTGGGTTTTATCATTCCCCGGGCCTGGGACCATGAAGGTGAAGACGTGTGGCTGGTTATGGTAACCAACGTGGATCCCGATGCCGACCATGAAGCCCTGCTGCAGGAGTTCATGAACAAAAGCAGATTCTCCCCGTGGTTCAAGGGTGCCAAAATCGTCCGCAAATGCGGCTGTGCCGGTAATATGTATTCCCCCATCGTGTATCCGTTCCAGGACAATATTCTGTTTGCCGGCGATGCAGGCTGGTGCCAGGAAGCCGAAATGACCGGCGCCGCCATGAGCGGTTTCAAGGCCGGTACGGCTGTTGTTGAAGCCATGCTGGAAAAACAGTACAATGCCGCCGGTGTTCAGGCCTATCTGGACTGGTGGAAGACCTATCACATCGATGCCCTGGACTACCGCGTATTCCTGAAAAACCTGTATATGCCGGTTCTGTGCAACGACGAGGAAATCGACTATATTTTCAGCAAGATGAACGACACTCTGCAGACCGTGCTCGATCCTTACGATGTTCCCGAAACGCTGGGCCAGGGCCTTGCCAAGGTTATCCCCCAGATCCAGCAGGAACGCCCGGAACTGATCAAGAAAATGGCCGGTTTTAACGACCTGCCGGCTGAAGTTGTGCTGAAGAAGACCATCAGCTCCGGTTTTAACTGCGCTTTTACCACCTGACAGCTGTTTTTCAGAGTAGCAAGCCTGTTCAAGGCGGTCATCCTTTACGGATGACCGCCTTTTTTATTTTTTTTAGATTATTTCATAACAAAGGCTACAATTTTATACAATATGTGCTAAATACGAGATAGTATTCACTAATCGTCAGATGTACTTATGAAAGAGGATGCTGCTGCGTATCGCCGCCTGGTGGACAATCTTGTCGGTTGTTTTCTCTACCGTCACGACCCTGAAGGTGTGTATACCTATGTCTCGCCCTCGGCAAAGGCTATGCTGGGTTATACCGAGAAGGAGTTCCTTACCCATTTTTCCGAATTTTTGACCGACAACCCCGCCAACGAAACCGTACGGCACCACACGGAGGACGTCCCGGAGAACCGGCAGGTGCTTTCCCATGAAGCCGAGGTATACCACAAGGACGGCGGTCTGCGCTGGCTGGAGCTCACGGAAGTGCCTGTACGTGCCGATGACGGCACTATTCTCGCCTTCGAAGGTATTGCCCATGACATCACCGACCGTAAAAAAGCAGATGAAGAACTGCGGAAAAGCGAAGAGCGCTACCGAAATTTTGTTGTCAACAGCACGGAAGGTATTTATTGTATCGACTGCATACCGCCTGTACCGATAGATCTGCCCCGGGACGATCTTGTTGCAGCCATCAACAACCAGGCCGTTATTGTCGAGGTGAACGAAACCCTGGCCGCCATGTACAACCTTACCCCAAGCGACATGGAGGGCCGTCGCGCTGAAGAATTCGCCCCGTATTACGGTGAGCGGGCTGCGGCTGTTCTGGATGCCGAGCACTACCGCGTTGTCGATAAAGGCACTCTTGATGTGGATGCAGAGGGGCAGACCGTTTGGCTGGTCGAGAGCTATCACGGACTTGTGGAAAACGGCAAGCTCATCCGCTTATGGGGGGTACAGCGCAACATTACCGAGCAGATAAAAGCCGAGGCCGCACTTACCAAAAGTGAAAATCAGTTTGCCGACCTGTTTGAAAATCTGCGCGACGGAGTGGGTATTGTTACTCCCGCGGGTGAATTTGTCGGGGCCAATCAGGCCTTTTGCACCATGCTGGGATACACTCTGGAGGAACTGCGGAAAATGAACTACCGAGAGCTTAGCCCTGAAAAGTGGCATGGGGTGGAGGACCGGTATGTGCAGCAGATACTGGAGAAGGGGTATTCAGACCTGTATCAAAAAGAACTCAGCAGGAAAGACGGCAGCGTGCTTCCGGTGGAATTGCATTCGTATATTGTCAGGGATGATACCGGTGCGCCGTCAGCAATGGTCGGACTCGTACGCGATATAACCGAACGCAAGTTGCTGGATGATGCTCTGCGTACTTCACTGGACCTTAACAAAGCCTATGATACGGCCGTGTTCGACCAGGTTGTAAAACACGGCATTGAAGAGGCGGTCCGGCTCAGCGGCAGCACGGTAGGGTACCTGCACCTGGTCAGTGAAGACCAGAATACCATCATTCTGCATTCCTGGTCTGAAAGCACCATGAAACAGTGCACGGCTGCCGCCGACACAATGCATTATCCTGTGGTATCGGCCGGGGTCTGGGTCGACTGCGTTCACCGGCGCAAGCCGGTAATCCATAATGATTATGAATCGCTGCCCCACAAAAAGGGCCTGCCCCAGGGGCATGTCCCTATTGTGCGGGACCTGGCGGTGCCGGTGCTTGAGGGCGAAAGAGTTGTAGCGGTGATGGGGGTCGGCAACAAGGAAACCGACTATAACCGGTTTGACGTGGACCGGGTGGCGCTGCTTGCTGAAAACCTGTGGAGCATCATTCGGCGCAGCCGTGCCGAAGAGGCCCAGAAGCGTCTTGCGGCAGTCATAGAGCAGGCCGGCGAGATTGTGGTGATGACCGACAAAGGAGGATCAATCCAGTATGTTAATCCTTCTTTCAGCGCCATCACCGGCTACAGCCCCGAGGAGGTCATCGGACAGAATCCGCGCATTCTCAACAGCGGCATGCAGGACGAAGCGTTTTACCTGAACATGTGGGAGACTATTTCCCGGGGGGAAATATGGAAAGGACATTTGATCAACAGGCGCAAGGACGGGACCTTCTTTGAAGAGGAGGCAACGATTTCACCCATCAAAAACAGCGCCGGTGCCATTACCAATTTTGTGGCCGTGAAGCGCGATGTGACCCAGGAAATGAAGATGGAGAAGCAGGTGCGTCAGTCTCAGAAAATGGAGGCCATCGGCACCCTGGCCGGGGGCATAGCCCACGACTTCAACAATATTCTGGCTGCTATAATGGGCTACACCGAACTTTCGCTTGAGAAAATGGACGACCGCCCGACCTCATACCGCAATTTGACCCAGGTGCTCAATGCAGCGCACCGGGCCCGTGACCTGGTGCAGCAGATTTTGGCGTTCAGTCGTCAAACCGAGCAGGAAAAGCGGCCGATGAAAGTGATTCCCATCCTGAAAGAGGTGTGTAAATTTTTGAGGGCTTCTCTTCCGTCTACAATCGAAATAAACCAGCAGATCGGGTCGATGCAGGACCTGGTCATGTCCGACCCCACCCTTATTCATCAGGTGATTATGAACCTGTGTACAAACGCCGGCCATGTCATGCGGGACACCGGTGGTGTGCTGGATGTGATAGTTGATACCGTGGTGCTGCGGAATGACGACCTGTTGCACCATCCCGGCCTGTCTGCCGGACACTATTTGAAACTGTCCGTGAAGGATACGGGGGCGGGTATCCCCCCGGAGAATATCGACCGTATTTTCGAGCCGTATTTCACCACAAAGGAACAGGGGGAGGGTACCGGTCTGGGCCTGGCGGTGGTGCACGGCATTGTTGAAGACCATCAGGGTGAAATCAAGGTCTACAGCGAAGTCGGTGCGGGCACAACGTTTACGGTGCTGCTGCCGATGGTTGAGATGCAGGACACTGCGCCTGAGCGTACAAAAAAGGCCGAGCCCCCCGGCGGCACGGAACGGATATTGTATATTGATGATGAAAAGGACCTGGTCATCATCGGCAAAACCATCCTGGAACGCCTGGGGTACCGAGTCGTTGCCCATACTGTTGTTGCCGACGCCCTTGAGGAGTTTCAGAAGGAGAAGGATGCATTCGACCTGGTTATCACCGATAAAACCATGCCGCACTTTACCGGCTTTGATTTGGCACGGGAAGTCAAAGTGATCCGGGCCGATATTCCAATCATTCTCTGCACGGGTTTCAATGATGAAGCCGACCCTGAAAAAAGCCGGGCGGCCGGTATCAATGATATTATCAATAAACCCCTCAATAAAAAGGTTTTGGCCGAAACCATCCGCACCGTGCTCGACCGGCAGCGATAATTACATCACGGCTCGTGAATGTGATTTTCGGTGAAAAATCTATGTATAGCAAACCCTCTTAGATGATCATCCCAGCTCGAAGGTGGTTACACCGAACACTTTATCAAGGGCGATGTCGGGCGTGGTGCCGGTGTACATACGAGCGGTGCCGAACACTTTTTCCATCTGATATTTTCCCGCCAGGGCCAGTGCATCCCTGTTTTTCTCGGGCACATCAAGGTATACATCGGCCGTAGTGCCGGGAAAGGCGGCAAGGGCACGGTAGAGGGTTTCGGCAATTGCCGGGTCGTCGGCAAACAGCGGACCGATTTTAAAGCCCCTGCGGCAGGGGCGGATCATGCCGTAGCCGCGCAGGGTTTTGTTTTCAACGTATGCCAGGGCGCGGGACTCCGGCATGGTAAACCATGCAGAGAGAAATTCGGATCGGCCGGCTGGAAAACAGAGAGCGTCATAGGCCAGTATCAGGTTCAAGGGAACATTCTGAATGGGGACGATAGCCGAGTTGTCCGGCGGAGCGCCGGGTTTTGCCGAACAGGCAAAGCGGATGTTGCTGTAGGCCAGGGTGAATCCGGATTTTTTATAGTTTTCCTGCTGTTCGATAACACCGTCCAGTCCCACATTATGCCCGCTCAGGCGCTTCATTGCGGCGTCCCAGAGCCGGATGCCGAGACCCTTCCCGCGAAGCTCGGGCAGCACGATATAGAACCCGATAAATCCGAAAACGTTCCGGTATGAAACGGCCGAAATGCACCCCGCCGGTTTTTCGTTTAGGTAACCGATAAGATACCCTTCGGGGTCGGCGGCGTAAAAGGCGGCAGCGTCATGCAGACCGGGGTTCCAGCCTTCTTTGGCCGCAAGTTCGATGGCAAAGTTGAAATCAGCGAGGGTCATTGTTTTGATTGTGAGGGCCTGGGCATTGCTCATGTGTCTGTCCGTTTTTATTATATTTATAAGAGAAAGGCTGGCACAGAGATATTCTCCCTGCACGTAATAATCATTTCGGTGTGTCGCTGGGAAACGTGAGTGGAAAAATATATGCCTGTTGTTATTCCGTGCTGCGGGGCAGGTTGTTCCGTTCTTTTTTAAGAAGCTTCAACCATGTTTTGTCATCACCGTATTCGCCCTGGTGCAGCGGTTTTGTTGTTTCGCGGGCCAGGGTTTCAAGCCTGAGTAATTGCCGGTAGACGGCTTGAAACCGCCGGATGGCTTCTCTGTCGCCGCCCGGGATGGGTGGCGCCCAGCTTGAAAGGCTATGTTGCTGCCCGCTGCCGTTGATGAGGACGATACCGGGGCGGCCATGGTCCGGCGGAGCAGTCTGGTTGGGGATGGTAAGGGAGAGAAAGTCGTTTTTCAGGAAGGCCGCGATAAGGCGCTCGATATCTTTTTGTTCCAGAGCCACCCGGTATATTTCTTCCCGCCCCCGCATCGACCGGACAAGAGCTATGCCGGTGCCGCTTACCCAGATGTCGCGCCCGCCGAATATGGGCTGTATGTCATGCAGTTCCACCTGAACAGAGTTCCAGTCCGGCGGGTCGTCCAGGAAATCGAGGGTACTGCTTGGAAGCCGGTCGGGACAAGGCTTCTCCTTCAACTTGTAGTACCGGGCTATAACCATATTGTAGGAAATGCCGTAGGACAATGCATTTTGCGCGGCCGCGCGGTATTCAGGGGCAGCGTCATCAGAATTGAGCGAGTCGATGCATCCGCCGCCGATGGACACGTGGGTATATGGCGGTAGTTTTTTGGGGTCGTCGTCAATGACCAGGGGTTCGGGAAACTCGCTTACATCCAGGTGAAACAGTTTTATGGTGCCGCTCGCTATATCCGCTTCGGCGTCACGAGCGGCGTTTACAGGTTTGTACTTGTTGTACTCTTCGCTCATCCTGCGTTCGTAGTCGTCCATGTTCTTGGTCACCTCGGTTGGGTTCGTGGTTTTTTTGTTGCCGGATTTTTCCAGCCTGGTTGCCTGTGCTGCGTTTGCCGTTAGGGATAGGCACAGGCATGCAAGCATTGTATGCAGAGCGGCGGTCGTGACATATTTTTTGCAGGCCCTGAATACTCTGTTTCCTGACATCGGTACAGATCGGCCTGAAACAGGCAGCCCTTCACCGTAATTTTCCATACGCCCTTGTCCAGGTGTCCGCCAGCTTTAAAAAGGCTTTGTATCCGCGTTCCCTGATGAATTCAGAGGATTCTTTGTATTTTTTGTATTTATAGCTTTTTTTGTTGTGGAAATTTTGAATGGTTTCGCAGCGCGGAAAGCTTTTGCAGTCGGCACAGGCATTGAGGCCTTTCTGTATGCAGCAGACTTTCATTTTGCATTTTGCTTTTGCAATGTCGCGCGTGCCGTCGGCATATCCGATTTTGCAGCCCTTACAGTGTTTGTCGATCAATTCAGGGCAGGTTTTGCAGTATGCTCCACAACAGCCGACTTCAAGTATTGCCATACCGTCAGCACCTCCATGGTGGTTGTAATTTTTTATTCAGCTATACTTATAGCTCTGGGAATTTATAAAAGTCAATAATAAGTCGTTGCCTTGTACGATTTTACACCAGAGGTGATGACTATGCGTGCATTAAACTCTGTTTTAAAAGGTGGTTAAATTAGGTGTTTTAACTTATGGAATTACGGTGTATAATACGCTATAGTGACGACTATGAAAAGAATGGCTCTGGAAAAAATGAAAAAAACCTGGAAGATATGGGCCCTCAGTATGCTGGTCTGTGTGCTGTTGCAGTCTGCTGCATATGCGCAGGAAGGCTGCATGAACGGGGTCTGGATTGATAATCTGCAATATACCCATACCCTCACTCAGGCAGGAAACCTGATTACGGGAATTCTCTATATGCCTGAATATGATTGTGTCCGCACGGCCGTGGGATACATCTTGAACGGCTATTTTTTTATATTCTACATCAATACCGGCAACTGCAGCAATGTTGTCGATTTTTTTGCCTATGTCGGCCAGACCGATTGTACCAGTGCCAGCTATGCCTGGTTCAACAGTACGCAATCCGGCAGCGGGTATATGGATAAAATCGACAGCCCCAATACGTCGGCTCAATAAAAAAGGCCAACTGCTGTGTTGCGCTGCATCCTCAGTCATTGCAGCGTACAAAAAAGTACGCCTCATTCCTTCGGATTTGCGCGCCTTGCATTTGACTCTTTTTATTGTGCCGATTTAAAGTTCTCAGATCTTCTGAAAAACGCCCGCCTTTTTTGTTCTGCTCATCTTTTCGTACGCCTTGTATTTGAATCTTTTTAAAGTGCCGTTTGCACTTGTGGGCGTTATTGCTGTATGATGAGAATACGTTATCCGCTAAAATATTGACTTGACATCTTTGTATTCTATTGTATTCTTTATGTGTGATCAAGAATATAATCATATGGGAGGTCCCGCATGTCCAAAACAGTTACTCTCAGGTTAAATGATAAAATTTATAATTTATTCCGGTCTCTTGCTGAAAGCGATAATAGACCATTATCAAATTTTATAGAGACATCAGCATTGCGATATATCGAAGAGCATCAGTATGTTGATGACTTTGAGATGACTGAGATTAAAAGCAATCAAGATTTGAATAAGAGTTTAAAACGCGGTGTGAAGGATGCAAAGGCCGGAAGGGGGAGAATTGCCGGGTAACTATCGCATTTTTGAGACTGATGAATATTTAAAAAAGCTTTCGAAGCTTCCGCCCCACAATACCCTATACATTCAAAAGAAACTACAATCCTCTGTTTACCCGCAACTGCATGAAAATCCCTTCTACGGCAAGAATATAAAGAAGCTTAAGGACTATGATCCGGAAACACGGCGTTATAGAATAGGCAAATATCGTTTGTTTTATTTAGTAGATGAAGATGAAAAAATAGTTTATTTACTTACAATTGATTTTCGTAAAGATGCCTATTGATACAGCCTGCCGGATAGATGCGCCGGATTGAGAGAAACGAAATCCGACAAATCCGACTCGGCGGGATCATTTCTACGCCGGAGAAGCCCCGGGGGTAAGATCCCTTCAGCCGCGGCCTCACTGCCTGACCCGTATTTGGACTGTTATCCCCTCGCATTCGATCGTATCACCTGAAACGATCTTTTTCCGTTTTTTTGTTTCCACTTCGCCGTTAACCAGAACCAGCCCGTCGGCAATGATGCATTTTGCTTCGCCGCCGCTTTGGGCAATGTCGGCAAGCTTGAGCACCTTGTACAGCTCAATGGGCTCGGCGTCGATTTCCACTATGCTTTGAGGGTTGTCGTCAGTCATTATTTTTTATCAAACTCTTTATGTATTTCATGTTCAGCATCAGCCATTTTGGAGCGGTAGTGTTCAAGTTGTTTGTCGAAGCTTGAAAGGGGATGCGTGATTTTATAACCGATAAACATTTGCTGAAACCAGTCTTTCAGCTTTGAGCCTGACGTATTGTCGTAGGTTGTTTCCATAACAACCGCTTCCCGGGGCTGCCGGGGCGGAATGCCGGGAAGAGACGATTCTGCATGACCGATGACAAGGGTGGTCAGGGGTAAGACGCCGGCGGGCAGATGGAGCTTTTCCCTGAGGAATGCGAAATCGAGCAGGCCGGTACGACCGGTCTCCGAAAGCATTACGCTTCGCAGGCCCAGGGCTTCGGCTGCGAGGGTCATATTCTGGGCCGCCAGCCCGGCATTGAACACGGCAAAGCTCAGGTTGAGGGCCGGGGTTTCGAGCATCTCGGGCATCAGTTCTTGCAGGCGGTTAATGTCGGCGCAGATGACAATGGCTGCCGGGGCCTTGAATGGCACGGGTCGTCCGAAGGTTTCGCGCCAGTGGGCATCGGTAAAGGTGATGAAGCTCCAGGTCTGGAGATTGACCGTGCTGGGAGCAAACCGGCCGGCCTCGAGGATGGTGTTGATATCTGAATCGCTGATCGGTGCGTCGCTGAATGAGCGGCAACTGCGGCGGTTGAGGATCATTTCAAGAGTCTCACTTGAACCTGATGGTATAGCCGGTTTTCCGGTGAAAAGGTAGAGCAGGTTTTTAAGTATTTTGATCATAGTGATGAATTAAGGTGTATTCGTTAGTGTATGATGATCAGCTTTATTCACCACCCGCTTCGCTCGGCGCAGAGCACACAGAGGTGAAAACATTTTTACTTTGTCGGGAGATGCCGACAAAGCAAAAGGACTCCATGGATTCGCCCTGCAAGACAAGCTCTATTAGCGCCCGAAGGGCTGAGGTGTTTTTCATCTGCCGGTATCTCGCGGCAGATGAAAAGAAGAATCTTTCTCTGTGCTCTCAGTGTCTCTGTGGTGAGAGATATGTTTTTTATGTATCAACTAGTTCGAAAATGCCCGGCAGCTCGCGGTGCTGTTCATTGAAATCAAGACCGTAGCCCACCACAAACTCGTTTTCAACCATGAACCCGTAGTAGTCAACCGTGAGGTCTTTTGTGCGGCGGCCGGTTTTGTTGATCAGGGTACAGAGTTTTACAGATGCCGGGCTGCGGGTTTGCAGTTTCTCCAGCAGAAACGAGAGGGTTTCGCCGGTGTCGATAATGTCCTCTACAATCAGCACGTCTTTTCCTTCAATGTCGACGCTGAGGTCTTTTTGCAGCAGGCAGGTTCCGCTGGATTCCTTGAGGGCGCCGTAGGAGGATATCTGGACAAAGTCGATGGTTGTCCTGAGAGACAGTTGCCGGATGATATCGGCCATAAAAATGAACGACCCTTTCAGGACCCCCAGAATCACCAGATGCCTGCCCTGGTAATCGTTCGAGATGACGGACGCCAGTTCCGTTATTCTTGATTGGATGTCTTCTTGCGCGAAAAGTTGTCTTAGTTGTTGATTTTCCATGGTTATTAGTAAAAGATGAACGGTTTTATAAAAAACAGGCTTTTCGCCTGTGTCGAGATTAAACACGTAATGGTGACTGTTGCTTCCATTGCTGCCTGAATGAGAATATTTCCGTTTTCAGACACCGGAAATGGTTGCACAATTCAGGGCGGGTGTCAATACGGAGTTGATTTTATTATGAAAATTATATATGATATTTAAATTACTTACATAAGAATTTGAACCTATCTCCTGAGTGTAGAAAAGAAGGTGTATGCAATGAGCGAGAACGAACCGGCAAAAGGATATGATCCCCACAGCGTGGAAGAAAAGTGGTACCGGACCTGGATGGACAAGGGATATTTCAAGGCGGATGCGAACGACGGCGACCAGCCGTACTGTATCGTGATTCCACCGCCCAATGTCACGGGTCAGCTGCATATCGGGCATGCCCTTGATAATACGCTGCAGGACATTTTGATCCGTTACAAACGCATGAAAGGGTTCAAAACCCTGTGGCAGTGCGGAACCGACCATGCCGGCATTGCAACCCAGAATGTTGTTGAGCGGCAGGTGGCCTCGGAAGGCAAAACCCGCTTTGACATCGGCCGCGAAGCTTTTATTGAGCGCGTGTGGAAATGGCGAGATGAATACGGCGGCAAAATAGTGAACCAGCTTAAGAAGCTGGGGGCCTCCTGCGACTGGAGCCGCGAGCGGTTTACCATGGATGAGGGCTGTTCCCGGGCCGTGCGCGAAGTGTTTGTAACCCTCTACAACGAGGGACTGATCTACCGGGGCCAGAAGCTTATCAATTGGTGCCCCCGCTGTCATACGGCGCTGTCCGATATCGAGGCCGAACACGAAGACATCACCGGTGCCCTGTATTATATCAAGTACCCGACTGCCGACGGCAAGGGGCATCTCACCGTTGCCACCACCCGGCCCGAGACCATGCTGGGCGATACGGCAGTTGCGGTCAATCCCGAGGATGACCGCCATAAGCAGTGGGTGGGTCACGACGTGATTCTGCCCTTGATGAACCGCACCATTCCCGTTATCGGCGATACCTATGTTGATGTTGAATTCGGTACCGGCGCGTTGAAGATAACCCCGGCCCATGATCCCAATGACTTTGACATCGGGCAGAAATACAAGCTTGCAATGATCAAGGTCATCGGGGACGACGGGGCCATGACCGCCGAGGCCGGGAGGTACAAGGGGCTGGACCGCTTTGAAGCACGCAAGCAGATCGTTGAAGACTTGGAGAACGAGGGCCTGCTGGAAAAAATAGAGCAGCACCAGCACGCGGTGGGGCATTGCTATCGCTGTAAAACAATTGTGGAGCCCAACCTGTCGCTGCAGTGGTTTGTTGATGTGAAGCCCCTGGCCGAAGAAGCGATTAAGGCGGTTGAGGACGGACGCACGAGAATAGTACCAGCCAACTGGAGCAAGACCTATTTTGAATGGATGCGCAATATCCGCGACTGGTGTATTTCGCGCCAGATCTGGTGGGGGCACCGGATTCCGGCCTGGTACTGCGGGGACTGTGACGAAATAATCGTTGCCAAGGAAGATCCCACCAAATGTGCCAAGTGCGGCAGTTCCAACCTCGAGCAGGACGAAGACGTGCTTGATACCTGGTTTTCGTCGGCGCTGTGGCCCTTTTCGACCCTGGGCTGGCCGGACAAGACCCCTGAGCTTGAAACGTTTTACCCGACGTCATGCCTGGTGACCGGATTTGATATCCTGTTTTTCTGGGTGGCCCGCATGATGATGATGGGGCTGAAGTTTATGGATACCGTTCCCTTCGGTGATGTGTATATTCATGCCCTGGTGCGCGACGAGCACGGCCAGAAGATGAGCAAGTCCAGAGGCAATGTTGTCGATCCCCTGGAATTAATCGAGCAGTACGGCACCGACAGCTTTCGGTTTACCCTGGCCGCCATGGCGGCCCAGGGACGCGATATCAGTTTGTCGGAAAAACGCATCGAAGGATACCGCCACTTTGTAAACAAGATCTGGAACGCCTCGCGCTTTGCCCTGATGAACCTCGACGGTTACACGGACGGGTTCCCGGACAAAGAGCAGCTTGACCTGAAAGACCGCTGGATACTCAGCCGTCTCAACGACGTTGCCGCTAAAGTGAATGAGACCCTGGATGAGTACCGCTTTAATGAAACCGCCCATATCCTGTACCAGTTCATCTGGCATGAGTTCTGCGACTGGTATGTTGAAATGGCCAAGCCCCAGCTCTACGATAAGGAAAACGCCGAGCGACGGCTGGCAACCCAGCAGATGCTGTTCCGGGTGCTGCGGTCCATCGTGGAGTTGCTGCACCCCATTATGCCGTTTGTGACCGAGGAAATCTGGCAGAAACTTCCGGGAACCGGGGAGAGCATTGTTATTGCCCGGATGCCTGAAGCACAGAAGCAGGAGTTGGACCCTGATGCTGAAGCGCAGATGGATACCATTATCCAGGTGGTCAGCGGCACGCGTAATGTGCGCGGCGAGATGAACATTAATCCCACGGCCCGGCCCCATGTAGACATTCTGTGTCACAACGACGGGGTGGCCGACATTCTGAAGGCCCAGAGTGAAATGGTATGCTCACTGGCAGGCCTTGCCTCCATTGCGGTGCACCGCGAGTTTACCCGCCCCGAGGCCGCCGCAACGGCCGTTGTGGACAAGGCTGAGGTGTTTTTGTCTCTGGAAGGGATTATCGATTTTGCCGAAGAACAGAAGCGCCTCCAGAAAGAGATTGAAAAGGTTCAGAAAGATATCGATTTTATCAGCAAAAAGCTGTCGAACGACAAGTTCGTCAACCGGGCGCCGGCAGATATCGTGCAGAAGGAGCGCGATAAGCTGGAAGGGTTTGAGGAGAAAAAAGCAAAACTGCAGGAAAATTTCGAAAGGATAGGTAAACAGTGCGCATGATACACACTACCATGTTCAATCCCACTTTGGACGAACTGATTACCCTGGCCCTCAATGAAGACATCGGCGGCGGCGACAGGACCACCGCATTCCTGGTAGACCCCGAAGCCCGGGGAACCGCCCGGGTTACGGCCAAGCAGGAACTGGTGGTAGCCGGAATGCTGCCTTTTATGTGTGTGTTCGAAATGCTGGATCCGGACATTGAAATTGTGCACCTGGAGCAGGACGGTACTTCTGTGGGTTCCGGGGCTGTTGTTGCCGAGATGCGGGGCTCATACGGCGCGCTGCTCACCGGTGAGCGCACGGCGCTTAATTTTTTACAGCGCCTGTCCGGCGTGGCTACCTTGACCAAACAGTTTGTGGACAAGGTGCAGCAGTTTCCGGCATCGATACTTGACACCCGCAAAACCACTCCCGGCTGGCGCTCACTTGAAAAGGAAGCTGTGCTGGCGGGAGGGGGCTGTAATCATCGTATGGGGCTCTATGATGCCGTGCTGATCAAGGAGAATCATATTGCCGCGGCCGGTGGAATCCGTAAGGCAATTACGCGGGTTAAGGAACTTAAAGGGCCGCACCTTACTGTAGAGGTTGAAGTAAGAAATATGAATGAATTCAAGGAAGCCCTTGATGCCGGACCCGATATGATTATGCTCGATAATATGCCTTGTCATGAGGTGAAGCAGGCGGTAATGGAAGCAGGCGGAAGGATTCCTCTTGAGGCTTCAGGCAATATGACGCTTGAAACCGTTGAAATGGTTGCGGCCACCGGTATCCAGTATATCTCTGTCGGGGCGCTTACCCACTCGGCTCCATCGGTTGATGTCAGCATGATTATTCAGCCTGAAAAGTGACATGTCTGCACCTGATGGTGTTCAATATATAATAATAACGGAATGTAAGACCGCCTTATGCTGCTGGCCATTGATATCGGAAATACCAACATTGTAGCAGGTCTTTTCGGAGGACAGGACCTGCTGCACACCCGGCGGTTTGCAACAGACCCGGAACTACCGGCCGATCACTATGCAGAGGGTATTGAAGAGGCGCTTTCCCGGCTTGATATCCCCGGGGAGCGCATTTCCGGAAGCATCGTTGCCAGCGTGGCTCCGCCCCTGACCCCGGTACTCATTGAGGCCTGCCGGAGTATTGCGGCCGTTGAACCGCTGGTTGTTGAAACAGGTATGGACGCAGGTGTCCGGATATGCTATGACAATCCCGAGATGCTGGGTGTGGACAGGGTGGTAAACGCTGCCGGGGCATATGCCGTGTTTCAGCGCAGTGTAATTGTCATCGACCTGGGTACCGCAACAACGTTCGACTATGTATCCGCCGACGGAGTTTTTAAGGGGGGCGCCATTGCGCCGGGCCTTCGGATATCAGCAGAAGCGCTGTTTGAGCGGGCCGCTCAATTGCCCCGGATTGATTTAAACTACCCTGAGCGGGTTGTGGGGCGCAATACCGTTGAGTGCATGCAATCGGGCATCGTGGCAGGGTATGCCGGTCTGATTGAAGGGCTGGTGCAGCGTATGCGTACTGAATCCGGGGATGAGCCCCTTGTAGTCGCCACCGGAGGACTGGCCCCGGTTGTGGCACCGCACTGCACAACCATCGACGCGGTTGAAGAGCACTTGACCCTGAGCGGCTTGAAGTATATATATGAAATACGCTCATCCGGTTGAGGGCAAAGACAACGTAAATAACCAACGAGAGGAATCGACCAGTGGTATCACTATTGATCTTCTTACATTATGCACTGTGGATATATATGCTGCTTGTTATTGCCCGGGTTCTGCTGTCCTGGGTCAATCCGGACCCTTATAACCCGGTTGTCAGGTTCCTGCATCAGGTGACCGATCCGGTTTTGTACTACATACGCCGGACAATACCCATGCCCCGCAGTACCCTGGATTTTTCCCCCATTATCCTGCTTATTCTGATCACCTTTGTCGATAACTTTATCATGAAATCGGCCAGTGATCTGGCAATGAACCTGCCTGTTGCCCTGTTCGGCAATCTGCTGTATGCCCTGGTGCATGCCCTGCGGGATATATTGCGCATTTACATGATTATTCTTATTGTTCGAGCGGTTATTTCATGGGTGAACCCCGACCCGTACAATTTTATCGTCAGGTTCCTGTACGATGTGACCGATCCGGTTCTATACCGTGTGCGCCGGATTTTACCGGTTATGGGAGGGCTTGACTTTTCACCCATAATCGTTATTATTGCAATACTTCTTTTAGACAGGTTTCTTTTAACCGTGCTTTTATAAATACTCTATAAAGGTAGCCGACCATGGACAATAAAAAGAATTACGCCAAAAAAGATGACTCTGAATTGCACGGTGTCTCCATTTCGTCGGTTGATATTCTGCAGCAGAAATTCAAAGTGAAACTGCGCGGCTATGATGTGCAGGATGTCGATTCTTTTTTGGAAATTGTTGCCAAGGAGATGGAGCGTATCGGCAACGAAAATTCCCGTCAGCAGGAAGAGCTTGTCACCCTCAGGCATACCATTGAAATGTACAAGAAAAAAGAGGAGAGTATCAATTCAGCCCTGGTAACGGTCCAGAAACTGGCCGACGATGTGAAGAACCGGGCGGCAATCGAATCGGAATCGCTGCTGAATGAATCGCGTTCCGAAGCTGAACGGGTGCTGAACGATGCAAAACGGGAGGCCGAGCGTATTCTTACTGAAGCAAACCAGAAAAACTCGGAAGCCCAGCGCGAAAGCCGTGACATTACCGATAAGGCCGAACGTGAATCCGAAAAGGTTATCGATGCGGCGCGGCAGGAAGCGTCTAAAATACGAGAGGAAATGAAGTTGGAGCAGTCCCGCATACAGGAAGAGATCAATTCACTCCGGCAGCGCAAACTTCAGTTTCAGGTTTCCCTGAAAGCGCTCATCGAAACTCACATGAAACTCATGGAAAGTGAAGACGATCAGCCGCAACAACAACCATCCGATTCCTTCTGATGCCCCTGCCTGTGTCAGGCAAACCGCTCAGGGTGTTGAAATCACCGTGCAGGTCCTTCCCCGTTCTTCCCGCTGTGAAATTGTCGGGATTCATGATGAGTGTCTCAAAATCAAACTGACCAAACCGCCCGTCGACGGTAAGGCCAATAAAGAGTTGTGCTCGTTTATAGCGAAACAATGCAGGACGGCCCGGACGAAGATTTCCGTTGTGCGGGGTGAAACGTCGCGCCGCAAGGTGGTGCTGGTTGAGGGGGTGCTTGTAGAAGATATCAAAAGTGTTGTTGAAGGCGGTTGAAAAACATCCTTTTGCTGCGGATGCCGCAAAGCTTGAATCTACCGACTGTACTCCCTCCAGCCTCATCAACGTACAAACAAGTACGCCTCTTCGGCTTTAGGTCCGTGCAGCCCGTATCTCCAAGCTTTTCAGCACCCTCGCTACAAATGTTCGTTTTGTTAAGGGCTACGTACCTCATGATCTGCAGGAAACTAATATACTGTACTGTTGACTATGAAGCCTAAGCATACTATTGGCATAGGCTCATAGTTTGCTGCCCGCGAGGCAGCGTGTCAAAAAAACAACTGTATTCTATCGAGTAGTTCTTGAAAATAACAACGGGCGTGGTATATCAATAGCAGGAGACTGCCGGAGAACGCCCATCTCCTGCGTTGCGATCAGCCTTCGTCACTGCGACGTACAACCATGTACGCCTCATTCCTCAGGCTATCCGCGCCTTGTATCTGAACATTCTCCAACCGTCTCCCCTTACAATGGTATGCAGACAGAGAAAACTGAAAAGAACAGATAAAGGAGGACGCCATGCTTACCGATACATTTCTGATCGAGTTAAAACAGAAATACTTTGACGCTTTTGCACCGCTTGTTCCAAGTGAAGGATTTGAGAAAAAACAGTGGGACTTTGTCAACAAAGCCGGTGATGTTGAGGTGAACACAAGCCGCGGTGGCGATGTGTTTGAAAAAGTCTGCGTGTCAAACATATCTGCAAGCGTTACCATCCCGGGGCGCGACTGGCAGAGCAGCATCCAGTGGCTGGGCATTCAGACCTTCCCCAAAAATCCACTGGTGCCGATGTTTATGGGAGTGTTTGAGCATGTGGATGAGAAGGGCCTGGAGCACCACCCGGGCTACTTTGACGTGTATCCGGTGGTGGCGTTTGAAGAAGACAAACAGTATCTGCAGGAGTCAATCGGGGCGGTGTGCGGTAAGTATGAGCGGAAATACCCGGATTTGCCCGACAGCTACCTTGAAATGTTTCAGCTACAGGAAGCCGGGATCGGGGTAGGCTACGGGGCTGGTCTGTCCCTTATGCCGGAAGAAGAGGATCACGACTATTTCATGGACGCCGCCCTGGCAATGCTCGAATCATATTTTGAAGTGGTACGGCGCAGAAAGGACGGCTCCTACACCCAGGAGCAGGCTGACCAGATGAATGATTTCCGTGCCAAATGGGTCAGGTTTATCTTTATGGACAACCGTTTCTTTTCAGGTGGTGTGCAGCTTGGTGTTCCGCCGGAGAGTTTTATGATACATATGTTGCCGCCCTCAGTTGTTTTTTAGTAACGAGACTGTCGGAGAATGCCCATCTTCTGCGTTGTGCGAATTGTTCGTCACTGCGACGTACAAATAAGTACGCCTCACTCCTTACAACTTCGCACGCCTTGAATCTGAACATTCTCCACCAGTCTCTAAAGTGCAGGGGAAGTTTTTTTGATTATTGGCGGTAGAGCGACTATCTTCTGTGTTGCGCTCGGTCTCCTCTTATCCATAGGTAAAGAATAAAAAAAGGGATTCGATTTGTAACCGAATCCCTTTTTTGTATTGCTATGAAATGATACTCTTATTCGTCGCCGAGAGCCTCGATTACGACATCAAGAATATCTTCAACTTTCATTTTTGAACCCGTACCGTCGATACCGTCGGTCAGGTTTG
>JANQGV010000120.1 GCA_028282925.1 Thermodesulfobacteriota bacterium | reverse complement strand
GATTTGGGCCTAGGGCGGGGCAAGTTGCAGGGCGCCCTTTCTTTTCCCCCTTTTCTTTGGAGCGAGCAAAGAAAAGGGGTGGAAGACGCGTAGCGTCTTCTAAACATATTCTTCCAGAATCGCTAAAAGCTTTTCGGGTCGCACGGCCAGCCAAAGGCCATGGGATTATAAATTTAAAAATATCATTCGGGTATAAAATTGTCAAGACGGGTCACATCCATCGCTAGTTCACCGGCCCCGAACCAAGGAAAGATACGTTGTTTGTTTGGGCGCTGGCGTTTGTCGAAATACCTTCTCAACAGGAGGCTGTTGGAGAATGTTCAGACACAAGGCGCGCGATCTCCTGAGGAGTGAGGCGTACTTTTTTGTACGCTGCAATGACGAAGGGTGAGCGCAACGCAGGAGATGGACGTTCTCCGGCAGCCTCGTTACCACTCATACCACACACGGAATATGATACTGTCCTTATCGTGGTAGGGATGTCGGGCACGACTCGAGCGGTCGCCGAACAGTGCGGCACCGAAATCCCATCGCCAGTGATTACCGGGTATATAACTCACCATCGGCAACACAAAATACATTCCGCTTTCATAGAGGCTTCCGGCAAACACAACCACCCAGGTCTGGTGATGCAGCGGCTGAACCACATTCCAGATCAACGCGCTTGAATGACTGGAGCCCCGCCGGTGGCCCCGGACGGCATCAACAACGAGGTCGCGGTCGTAGTCGAATATTTTTTCATAATACACCGTCAAGCCGACTTCAAGCTGTTTGTCGGAGCACCAGGCGTGGGTGACATAGGGAATGGCGAACCGGTCGGAGTAGGTCATTCCCATACCGAAGCTGTCGCGCCGCACGGAATCGTAGGCCGGATACCCGAGCCGGCCCCCCGGCGCACGGTTATAGGCCTGGCCCCGTTCGTAAAACCATTCCAGTCGCCACACGGCATCGGTAAATTGCTCAAAATGGGTCTGCAGCGTTCCTCCCACAACCCGATACCGCTTATAGTCGAACACCTTGTATGAGGGTATTCGCGGTTGAGCGGACACACCCCGCAGTGCTCCACCGAGCACCGGCACAACATAGTCTGCCGCAAAACGCAGGGCGCGCTTTGGGTTCATGACCGCCGTGTCGCTTACCGTGTCGAAATAAAACAGGGTCCAGTCGATGTTAAACGTATACCCCCGCAGCCGCACGCCCCATTCATACTGCTTGCGCAGGTTCCATCCCGGCGCGTCCCTCCGCATTTTCTCACCAAGCCAGTGCCCGTATCCATACACATGACCAGGATGCAGGGATGTTCGGGCCGGGCTGACACCCCAGTGCGTTCCCTCGAGAGGCAAACGCATATACTGAAAATCACCGGGGATAAACAACAGTTCAAAAAGAACATCTCCCGGGAGCCCGGTTGCAGCAATCCAGCGCACCATCCAGAGACCGCGCTTTATTTCCTCCCACTGGTCGATGCCCGGCAAAGAATAGCGAGCATCAAGCGGGTTTATCACGTCGGCTGTTCGGATAATATCGGTTTCGCCCCAGACCACAATCTGCTTGCCGATACGCAACTGCCATCGCGGAGCGGTTATATCAAGATAGGCTTCGTTCAGATACTCGTCATCCCGCGCAATGCTGTAGTTTTTACGGGCACGGTGGGGAATTGAACGCCTGAGGCTTTCGTCGAAGCGGGGGGCGGCGTCATACCAGAAGCGCAGGCCCGCAAAGAAATGAACCTTTGTGCTCCCGTCCTTTTTCAAATGCAAAAGCCCCTCGGCAAGCATGCCCGTATAGGCCATGTCAATTGCCGAGTCATGAAACCGTTTCTCATTACGGGGAATGTGACTGCGCAGCAGTATCTGCTCTTTCACATAACCGGTCAACTCAAGACGCTCTCCGGCCAGCAGTATGCGCGCCGGGCAAACGCGCGGAATGCAGAACACACCCAGCATCACAAGCATCACTGTCATCCCGCTCGAAATACCTGCCCGTGCCATCGCTAATATCCGCCCCGCTGCAGATTAAACAGAGTAAACATATCCGGCCCAAGTTCTATACCCACCTGTATCCGGGTATTCTGCCAGGTGCCGGCATGCTTTCGTTGAAAATCCAAGTAATGATTACCCACAATAAAGTTTTTGTACTCTCCCGATTCAGTGCGGATATCGTTGGTGAGGTTTTCAAAACATTTCCAGTATCGCATCTGCCGGTCATAAATTTCGGTCCACAGGATCAGATATGTTTCGGGATCAACATACCATATCCGTTTACCGTACAGGTAGTTGGGGTCACGGCTGACCACCTCGACAACCAGCGTTTTTGTCCGTTCCCGGCTGACATTGTTCAGCAGGGCCTGGCCCGGTATACGTACGGCTTTTTCAATATCAACGTGCCGCCCGCACAGCAGTTCCCGCGTACCCGTCAACCGATAGGTATTGCGCAGAATCTGTCCGTCCCAGCCGTATTCATCGTCATAAATCAAGTCGGTTCCGTCTATGGAATCCGTACGGGAGGCATTTGAAATGCGCTGTATGCGCCTGAAGGCACTCAGCCACATATAGGCCATATCGCTTTTATGCGGATCGATATAACGCAGGTTGAACATGCGTATATTCTTGAATTCGGGAGGTGAATACATATGATAAAAGGTGGACCGGCTGACGCCCCGGGTATTCTGCGGCAGAGCCGGGCGTGGGTCGACGTCTACACGGTGAATCCAGAACAACTCCCAGGCATCCTGCACTCCAACTTTCTCGGTCCCGCGGATTGGATTGATATTGGTACCGGTGCGGGTATAGTGTGCTGCATCGCCATGAGTATTGAAGTCATAATTCCAGGCGACTTCCAGGCCGGTTGCAGGTTGGGGAAACGGCATGCCCGCAATATCGGTGAAGTCCTCCAGAGAACCGTCCGGCCGCATGGCTGCCCGGGGCAGGTTGCGCCTGGTGGCCTGTTTCATTCCACGTGTCTCGGCTGCAGGCCGGTTCCGGGAAATAGTAAAATAATATCCCTCGGGAGGTGCACCCCAGTCTCCGTTGGCGGCGTAAATCTCTGCAACCCGTTGCGGCAGATATTGCGCAACCTGATCAATGGTACTGCTGTCGATTCTAACCCCGACCCATTTCTTCTCCCATTCACGCAGCGTGACAAGCTCGTCTTCGGTATAGCCGCCGTTTTGCGGCATCAATTCACCGGCCCCGGCCGCAGTGCATATCAGCGCAGTTGTCAGTACCGCCGCAAAAAATGCCTTGAGAGTACGATTGTATGCCGTTATTGTTTTCGCTCCCAAACAGTAGACCTTCCCAAGAGGGGAATGCCGATGTAGCCTCGCAGTTGTAATCGGTCGGGGTCGAGCAATTTCATTCTCCCCCGGTAGGTTTTGCCGTTTTCCGGGTCATAGATCTCACCGCCCTGCCATATTCGCGTTCCAGCGCACACGAAATCTCGTAAAATGACCAATCCCTTTACCGGCCGGTTTTGCAGGTTCGGATCAGGGTTGTTGCGGTCTATACGCGGTTTGCCGCCCATTCCCCGTTCGTCGTCCGGGGGAAAACACGGTTCGCTCAGTGACACGATCTTTCCAAACACCCGCCCGCTGCATTCATACAACTCAATGACCCCTTTACCGTCTTCAGTTACCCAGGAGCCCAGCACCGCATCCTGTTCGGACCCCGAAACAGAATGGGCCGTTATCAAAACAATGATAAAAACCGGTACACCAGCCAGCCGCATGCCAAATATCTCCTTTTACCCATGAGAATGCATCAACTCTATCGTGTGGCAAATGATCATGCAAGTCTTTATATTTTTCCAGACGCGGGAAGCCCCGGGGAGAATCGTCTGAGTAAAAACGCTTTAAAAAAGGACGGCAAATATTGCTGTATCAGTGGCAGGTACTGCAGTTTTTTGACGAACACCCGGCACAGGAGGAACCGGCGGAAGCCGCAGATCCACCGCCGCCACTGCTTTTAACGCTGAAGGCCGACATCAGTTTTTCGGTCCGCCTGGAGGTGCAATGAGGGCAAGCTATTGATTTATCTTTTGAAGTTACCAACTCCTCAAAGTCCTGCCCGCATTTTTTACAATGGTATTCATAAATCGGCATAGTATCACCTTTTTAGTATATCTAATTATAACAGTTGGCCTGGTATATGCAAATATGCTTCACAGATACGTAGTTGCACACTCTATCAGGAAAGGAGGTCATCACATGCACCCCCGGGATGATCTCGCATGCTCGCTTAAGGACAAGATCCAGCACCACATTCTGAACTGGATCGTGATTTCCCGCTACCAGATGGTCCACATGGGCATACCGAAAAAAACAACCCTGCGCTATCTGGTTCTGCTGGAGAATTTCCTGAAACGAATGAATATCTTATCATAACAGTCTCTATGATTTCCAGCCGCTTCATCACCGACGACGAGCAATGATACTGTGCCCTTTTGTCACCCGCCCCGCCTCTGCCGAGGTCTATCCGAAAATCGTCGAATGGAAAAAATCCTCCAGTAGAGAGGGAGGCATTAGGTAGACCCCAAGGGGTAACAACGTTAATTCATGCAGCATTGATTATCAAAAATTTCCCCTTTGATTAGTTACGGGATTTCTTAATCCCATTGCAACGCAGCCGAGTGCAGCGATTTCAGGAGGAAGCAAGGGTCGACATGTCTGAGCCCCGCTCTTCCGGGGCGAGTTTGTTGACCCGCCGACTGAAATCGTGCCGCGAGGGTATCCCGCCAGCGGCGGGACAAGTTGCAGGGCGCCTTTTCTTTTGCCTCCTTTTCTTTGGAGCGAACAAAGAAAAGGAGGAGAAGACGCGTAGCGTCTTATAGGTTTCTCCTTCTCGAATGGCTAAAAAGCTTTTCGATTCGCACGGTAAAAGACCTGGATTATAAATTTATTCATCAGCACCCGGCCTCCGGCCGAAAACAAGGAAAAAAAGAATGGCGGCCAGCGCAATACAGCCGTACAGTACACTCACCGGAAGCAGTCCGTAGACTGCACCTGCATGGGCCGCAACAGCCAGGCCGGCTGCCAGCAGGCCGTAAGGTATCTGGGTTATGACATGACCCATGGTATCGCACCCCGCCGAGAGCGATGAAATAATGGTAGTATCGGATACCGGCGAGCAATGGTCGCCGAAAATGGAACCGTCCAATATGGCGGCCAGGCAGAGCAGGGTAATGTGCATGTCTCCCAATTGAAATGCCACAGGGGCAATGGTGGGCAGCAAAATCCCCATCGTACCGAATGACGTGCCCGTGGCAAAAGCAATGGATGCGGCTATAATAAAAGTACCCAGGGGTATAAGCAAGGGGTTAACCGTGTTCTTCAGCAGGGCCGTAAGGTACAACGCCGTTCCCAGGTCGGCGCAGACATCACGAATGGCCCAGGCCAATACCAGCACCGCCACGGCGTATTTCATGATCGAAATACTTGAGCCGGCGGCCCGGAACGTTTGCCCCAGGGTCAACCGCCGCTTCACAAGCACCTGGGCAGCGGCAACCAGCAAACCGCCCAGGGATGCCCCGGTCAGAATATACAGACTGTAGCGTGACGCGCCCAGGAATGCGTCTTTCCAGTCATGCAGCGAAAAAAGGTTCGGCAATCGGCCCTGCATAAGGTGCTCCCGACCGCCGACGATAAAAAAAAGCGCGGGGATACACGCTACCACAACCGCAATCGGCACGACACCCAGGGACCAGTGGGAAGTTTTGCCCTCATGAGCGTGAGGACCTTCCAACGTTTTGTCTTTCACAACTCCTCCGGCCGAACACTGCCGCTCAACACGCAGCATAGGCCCGACATCCCGGTTGAGAAGCAGGGACACCGCAACCACCACCAGGCAACTGATACAGTAAAAACGGAACGGAAGCATTTGCAAAAAAACCGCGTAGCCGCCCGCCCCCAGACCGGAATCCCCGGCAAAGCGCTGCAGCAGGCCGACCTCAAAACCGATCCAGGTCGAAACAACAGCAAGACCGGCCAGGGGTGCGGCAGTGGAATCCACCAGATACGCCAGTTTCTCGCGCGAAACCTTCCAGCGGTCACAAAGCGGACGCATGGTATTTCCCACGATCATACAGTTGGTATAATCGTCAAAGAAAACGGCCAGCCCCATAATAAAGGTAAACACCCTGGCCGATCGCGGGCCGCGCACCCAGTGCGAAGCAAGGCTCACCAGGCCCTCAATCCCGCCACTGCGGGTCATGACCTGCACCATACTCAGGAGAAAAAAGATAAAAAAGAAGATCAGCAGGCTGAACTCCTCGGTAAACGCCGGCACCATATACCCCACAGCAGCATGCCACAACCCGGCCACGGGATTTCCCGTCGTGTGCAGCAACATGGCCCCGGCAACAATTCCTGCCGCAAGGGCAGGCACAAAGCGCTGAAAAACAAAGGCCAGCAGCAGGGTCAGCAGGGGCGGCAACAATGAATACACATCGGGAACCCGTGTATGGTGCGTAACGGTTACGGGGGAGGCGTTGCTGCCGCCTGCGGTATAGTCGATCCGCAGCATAAGGGACTGTTCGGCAATGGATAACCACGCGGTTATGACGGCCGTTCCTGAACCATCACCGCCCGACGGTGTAATGCGCTTGATAGAAACGGAATGCTCAAGCACAGCCTCCCTGAAACGGGCGGGCCCGTGGTATTCCAGACGTGCCGGGACCGTGCCCCCGGGAAACCGTGACTCAAGAATGCCTGCCATCCGAACAAACGCCTCCCGGGCGCACTGCCCGGCGGTCAGTTTGCTCAGCACTGTTGCATCCGGCCTGCAGGCAACAACGAGCGCTCCCAGCAGAATGCCGACCGCCGGGATTATGAAGCGATATTTTTTTTGCATGGTCGTATGGTTCCGGTCAGGACTGTACAGCCGCACCTGCTTCTGCGGACGCAACCAGCCTCCGGTAATAGGCAAGCAACAGACAGGTCATGGGCAGTGCAACAATTAATCCGAGCAAGCCCAGCAGCTTTCCCCAGATAGAAACTGAAAGCAAAATCATGGCCGGAGAAAGCCCGGTTGCCTTTCCCATGATACGGGGGGTGAGCAGAGAGTCCTGGATGACCTGCACCACCGCAAACACCAGCAGCGTCAAGCCCAGTATCACTCCCGGGTTTCCACCGGTTTCCAGGAAACGCATCATGGCCAGCAATGCGGCCGGCAGCAAACCGATAATCTGCAGGTACGGCACCATGTTCAGCAAACCGACAAACATACCCAGCAGCAGTGCCATGGGCAGACCGATCAGCCAAAAGCCGATGGAAAACAACACCCCCACCAGAAACGCCACAAGGGCCTGGGCCCGGAAATAGCGATTCATGGCATTGTTGAAATCCTGGAGAAAATCAAGCGTGGTCTCACGTATGTGGGACGGCAGCAGTGACGACCACTCAGTGGTGGCCCGCTCGTAATCGAGCAGCAGAAACACCAGGTACAGCAGGATGACGAACAGCCCCAGCACGGCAAACAAAACGCTTGCCGCCCCGTAAATGACCTGCCACACACCGGGCAGCAGTTTTTTACCGGCAATTTTTACGAGAGCCCATATATGTTCGCGATCGATCAGCGTCAGGTACTGCTGAATATTCTCACCCCGCAGCACTTCGCGGATCTGCTCCCATACCCCGGCCGGCAGAAACAGGACCGCCCGTTGGGTCAAATCGGCATCCTGGGCGACCCGGCGCACCAGCTCCGATATGTGGGTAAGCTCACGGGCAACAACCGGCACCAGCACCAGCAGCGCCAGGACGCACACCGCCATGATCAGCACCAGGGCTGCAAACACGGCTGCAACCCGGTTTTTAACTACGCGCTGGACCCGGTTGACCAGGGGATTGAGCAGATACGCCATCAAAAACGCAACCGCAAAAGGGATCAGCACATCGGAAAGATAGTTCATCAGCCAGAGCACACCGGCGCTGATGATAATGGTCGTAAACAGGCGAAAAACCCGGTCGAAAGTATATGGTTTGTTGTCCAAAATCATGATACAGGTGCCCCTGTATGCCGAAGGTTTACACTAAAAAGGCTGATGAGCCATGT
>JANQGV010000030.1 GCA_028282925.1 Thermodesulfobacteriota bacterium | reverse complement strand
CGTAAGCATAACTGCAGAGCTGATTACGCCGATTGCAATGGAGAAAGAGCTGCGGTTTGCAGTACGTGAAGGCGGCCGGACCGTAGGTGCCGGTGTTATCAGTGATATCATTGAATAATAAGCACGTATGCCATAAAAAGGTAGGTTCATAAGCCATGAGAGATATAGTAATCCTGGCGTGTTCAGAGTGCAAACGACGTAACTATAACACGACCAAAAACAAGAAAAAGACAACCGGCAAGCTGGAAATGAAAAAATATTGCCGTTTCTGTCATACGCATACCCTTCATAAAGAGACGAAGTAGCTGTTTCGCTCAAGGGGTAACAGGGCTCCTTCCCTGAAGGAATCCATGAATGAACAACAAGGAAATGGTAGATAGGCCAGTAGCTCTAACGGATAGAGCACCGGACTCCAAATCCGGGTGATGGGGGTTCGAATCCCTCCTGGCCTGCCATTTAAACGTACTGGGAAATGTATAACCGCAGAAGGAAACTCCAGTGGATTTGAAAAACATAATTGATAAGACAAAGCAGTTCTTAACGGAAGTGAAGGTCGAGTTGAAAAAGATTTCATGGCCCTTACGCAAAGAGACTGTTGCATCCACTTCGGTAGTCTTGGTGCTCGTTATCATTATTTCGGCATTTCTGGGACTGGTTGATATGTCACTCTCACGTATCGTCAAAATAATATTGAGTTGAGGTTATACATGTCAAAGCAATGGTATGTTGTCCATACATATTCAGGATATGAAAACAAGGTCAAAGAGATGCTTGAGGAGCGCATACGCGCTTACAAGATGGATGACCTTTTCGGCGATGTGTTGATACCGACTGAAGATGTAGAGGAAATAGTACGGGGAAAAAAGGGAGACAAGCAGGTTAAGAAGACCTCGCGCAAATTTTTCCCGGGTTATCTTCTGGTGCAGGTTGAGATGACCAACGAAGCCTGGCACCTTGTGCGCAATACGCCCCGGGTAACCGGATTTATCGGCGGCAAAACCAAGCCGATACCGATTCCCGACAACGGCATGGATGACCTGATTGATAAAATAAAAGAAGGAAAACTGCGGCCCACGGTGAAAATGAGCTTTGACAAGGGCGATGAGGTAGCGATTGTTGAAGGGCCTTTCTCTAATTTCAACGGGGTGGTGGAAGAAGTCAAGCCGGAGAAGGCACGTTTGAAAGTTCTGGTCAGTATTTTCGGCCGGCAAACCCCCATCGAGTTGGAATTTACACAAGTAAAGAAAATTAACTGATTTTTTGTTTAGAAAAAAGGGAAACACATGGCTAAAAAAATTATGACCCTCATTAAACTGCAGATTCCGGCCGGAAAGGCGAATCCGTCGCCTCCCGTAGGACCTGCACTGGGACAGCACGGTGTCAATATCATGGAATTCTGCAAGGCCTTCAACGCCAAAACGCAGGATAAGGACGGCTTGATTATCCCGGTAGTCATCACCGTGTATGCCGATCGCTCATTCTCCTTCATTACCAAGACCCCCCCGGCAGCCGTATTGCTGAAAAAGGCGGCCGGCATTGTTAAAGGGTCCGGTGAGCCCAACAAAAACAAAATCGGTAAGGTGACCCGGGATCAGGTGAAGGAAATCGCCGAAACGAAAATGCCCGACCTGAATGCCAATGACATTGAAAACGCCATGCGCATTATTGAAGGTACAGCCCGCAGTATGGGGCTTGAAGTGCAGTAACATACATAATTAACATTATAGAGGCAGGGTAGAAATATGGCTAAAAAAGGTAAGAAGTTTGTTGAAGCCAGGCAGAAAGTCGACCGCGATACCCGCTATGACCTCGGAGAAGCAATCCGACTGATGAAAGAGACGGCTACTGCAAAATTTGATGAGACTGCAGAAGTCGCTATCAGGCTTGGTGTTGATCCGCGTAAGGCAGATCAAATGGTGCGGGGAACGGTTTTGCTTCCCCATGGTACCGGCAAGCAGGTCAAAGTACTGGTTTTCGCCAAAGGCGACAAGGAAGCCGAGGCAAAAGAGGCGGGCGCCGATTATGTCGGGGCTGAAGATCTGGTAGAGAAAATTCAAGGTGGCTGGCTTGATTTTGATAAAGCCGTGGCCACGCCGGACTTGATGGGCGTTGTCGGGAAAATCGCGCGCGTGCTTGGTCCGCGGGGCATGATGCCCAACCCCAAAGTCGGCACCGTTACCGTCAATATTAAAGACACGGTTGAAGAGTTGAAGAAGGGTAAGGTTGAGTTCCGGACAGACAAAGGAGCAAACCTGCATGTGCCGGTAGGAAAAGCGTCTTTCGACAATGAAAAACTGATGGACAACATCATGAGCCTGATGGAGACCGTCAATAAAATGAAGCCGCCGGCAAGTAAAGGCCAGTATATCAAAAACGTTGTATTGTCCACCACAATGGGACCGGGTGTGAAAGTGGATCTCGCTACGATAAAAGTGGCTTAAGCATACATAACAGAAACACGTAACACTAGTGAAGGGAAAGAAAAGTGAGCAAACAAGAAAGACAAGAAGCAGTTGCTGTTCTTTCAAAACGAATGCAGGAAACAGGCGGTATGATCGTTATGGATTATACCGGGCTCAATGTGGAAAAGGTTACCGGCCTGCGTAGACAGATCCGGGAAGCCGGGGCCGAGATGAAGGTGGCCAAAAACACATTGCTGCGTATTGCATCGCAGGGGACCGATTTCGAGCAGCTTAAGGATACTTTTACCGGGCAGACTGCGGTAACCTTCATTGACGGAGATCCTGCGCAGCTTGCAAAAGTGGTTACTAAATTCATCAAAGATAATTCGGAATTGCCGTGTGAGATCAGGGCAGGAGTTCTGGGTCCGGATCTGCTGAGCAAGGATGATATTGATGCATTGGGCAACCTGCCGTCGCGTGAAGTTCTGTTGGGCCAGGTCGTCGGTACGGTGGCCGCTCCCATGACCGGATTCGTATCCGTTCTGGCTGATGTGCCGCGCAAGTTCCTGCGGGCGCTTTCAGCAATTGCTGAACAAAAAAAATAATAAGAGTTTTTTAAAATTGAAATACTATTCCTTTAACGTTTTTTATTTACCAGGAGGTTATAACAATGGCAGAGATAACGAAAGATGATGTGGTCCAGTTTATTGAGAATATGTCGGTTCTGGATTTGTCGAACCTGATTAAAGAACTGGAAGAAAAGTTTGGAGTTTCCGCAGCAGCAGTCGCAGCTGCTCCTGCTGCCGCCGCCGGTGGTGGCGACGCCGCAGCCGCTGAAGAAAAGACTGAATTCGACGTTGTTCTCACCAGTGCAGGTGAAAAGAGAATCAATGTTATTAAGGTTGTGCGGGCGATTACCGGCCTTGGTCTTAAAGAAGCCAAAGAGTTTGTCGACGGCCTGCCCAAAGCGGTTAAAGAAGGCGTACCCCAGGCTGAAGCAGACGATGTCGTGAAACAGCTTGAAGAAGCCGGTGCAGTGGCTGAGATTAAGTAAATAACATATACATATATGTTTACGCTGGACACAGATACACATTTTGTGTTCCTTGACATGACAGGGCGCCCCCAGGCGTTGCCCTGTCTTGCTCGTTTGAATAACTGCATACCTGATGTGTGCCGTTCTGCGGCTGCGGGTATGCAGTTAGTCGGCAGCCTGGTATACACTAAGAGCCTTTTGTTTGAATCAATTTAAGTAAACCATAAATATGGGGTGCTACATGGGTACATTACCAGCTCACAAATTGCGCTTTCGCAAAAGCTTTAAAGCGATTCCCGATATTATGCAGATACCGAATCTGATTGATATTCAGAAACGGTCATACGACGTGTTTTTACAGTTGGACATTGAGCCGAGCGAGAGAAAGAATTGTGGCCTGCAATGGGTTTTTCAAAGCGTTTTTCCCATTAACAACTATAACGAAACATCGGCCCTGGAGTTTGTCAGCTACAGCCTGGGCGAGCCGAAATATGACCTTGATGAGTGCCGCCAGAAGGAGCTCACCTATGCTTCTCCGCTGAAAGTGCTTATTCGACTGGTTAACTTTGATCCGGAAACGAAAAATATACGCGACATCAAGGAGCAGGAAGTCTACTTCGGTGAAATTCCGCTCATGACGGACAACGGCACCTTTGTTATCAATGGTACCGAGCGGGTTGTGGTCAGCCAGTTGCACCGCTCACCGGGTGTATTCTTCGACCATGATAAAGGGAAAAACCTCTCAAGTGGAAAATTTCTGTACTCTGCCCGAATTATCCCCAGCCGCGGGTCCTGGATTGATCTTGAGTTCGACCCCAAAGACCTTATTTATGTGCGGATCGACCGTCGGCGTAAATTCCCGGTAACGGTGCTGCTGAAAGCCCTGGGCTATTCCGATCCCGAGTTGCTGGCCTACTATTATACTGTAGACGATGTTACGGTGGAGAAAGATAATCTCCAAAAAACAATCCGTTCACCCTATTTCGGCGACGGGGTTGCCTGCCAGGACATCTATGATGCAAAAGGGAAAACCGTCATCGTTAAAAAAGGGAAGAAGTTCAACAAGCTGGCGGTGCGCAAGCTGCGTGAAGCCAATATTGAGTCCGTCCCGACAACCGAAGACGATCTGGTCGGAAAAATTACGGCCGAGGAAATCCTCGACCCGGAAACCCAGGAAGTTATTCTGGGCTGCAATGAGCCCCTGACCAAAGAGGTGTTCCAGCAGCTCTATGATAAGGGTATCGGCGCCATAAAAGTTCTCTACATCGACAGCCACAATGTCGATTCGTCCCTGCGGGACACCCTTGCCATTGACAAAATCAAATCACCGGATGACGCTATTGTAGAAATTTACAAGCGGCTGCGGCCCAATGATCCGCCCAGCCAGGAAAGCGCCAACCTGTTTTTCAATAAACTGTTCTTTGATCAGGAGTATTACGAACTGACCACTGTCGGCCGCTTGAAGATCAATCTCAGGCTGAAACGGGACAAGGCCCTTGATGCCCAGGTTCTGGACAAAGAAGATATTATGGAAACCGTGCGCCAGTTGATCGAAATCAAAAACGGCCGCGGCGACGTAGACGATATCGACCACCTCGGCAACCGCCGCGTACGTACCGTCGGCGAGCTAGTGGAAAATCACTATCGTATCGGCCTGGTACGCATGGAGCGTGCCATCAAGGAACGCATGAGCCTGCAGGAAGTTGAAACGCTCATGCCCAACGACCTGGTCAACTCCAAGATGGTTTCGGCTGTGATCAAGGAGTTTTTCGGTTCCAGCCAGTTGTCGCAATTTATGGACCAGACCAACCCGCTGTCTGAAATCACCCACAAGCGCAGGCTGAGTGCCCTGGGCCCCGGCGGCCTTACACGTGAGCGCGCCGGTTTTGAAGTGCGCGACGTTCATCCGACCCACTACGGCCGGATATGCCCTATCGAAACGCCGGAAGGGCCCAATATCGGCCTTATCGCATCGCTGTCCACCTTTGCCCAGGTTAATGAGTACGGCTTTGTGGAAACGCCTTACCGTAAAGTGATTAAGGGGAAGGTGAGTGAAGATATTAAATACCTGACCGCACTTGAAGAAGAGGCATATGTTATCGCCCAGGCCAATGCCCCGGTTGATAACAAAGGACGTTTTATGAACAACCTGGTGTCGGCCCGTAAGGGCGGTGAGTTTGTTATGGCCTCCCCGGAAGAAATCGATTACATGGACGTTTCTCCCAAGCAGTTGGTTAGTGTTGCTGCATCGCTGATACCGTTCCTGGAAAACGACGATGCCAACCGCGCCCTGATGGGATCCAACATGCAGCGCCAGGCGGTACCGCTGCTGCGTACCGAAGCACCCCTGGTAGGGACCGGCATGGAGCAGGTCGCCGCCCGGGATTCGGGTGTTACGCTCATTGCAAAACGAAGCGGTACGGTGAGAAGCGTTGACGCCGACAGAATCGTTATCAAGCATGAGGATGAAAATGTCGGAATCGGCGCCGATGTTGATATTTACAAACTGACCAAATACCGGCGTTCCAATCAGAACACCTGTATCAATCAGAAGTCCCTCGTCTGCGTGGGCGACCATGTTCAGCAGGGTGATATTATAGCCGATGGGCCGGCGACCGATATGGGTGAGCTGGCAATGGGCAGAAATGTGATGGTTGCCTTTATGCCGTGGGGTGGTTACAACTTTGAGGACTCCATCCTGGTCAGCGAAAACCTGATTCGGGAGGACGTGTTCACTTCAATCCACATCGAGGAGTTCGATGTGCTGGCACGGGACACCAAGCTCGGCAAGGAAGAAATCACACGGGACATCCCCAACGTGGGCGAGGATATGCTGGCCAACCTGGACGAAAGCGGTATTGTCCGCATCGGTGCCGAAGTCAAGTCCGGCGATATCCTGGTCGGTAAAATCACGCCCAAGGGCGAAACCCAGCTTTCTCCGGAAGAGAAGCTGCTCAGGGCCATCTTCGGCGAAAAAGCCCGCGATGTTCAGGATACCTCGCTCAGGGTACCTTCCGGTGTCGACGGAACCGTCATCGGTGTAAGTATTTTTTCCCGCAAGGGCGCCGACAAAGACGAACGCACGCGTTCGATTGAAGACGAGGAACGTGCCAGGATACTCAAGGATCAGGAAGACGAGTTGCGTATTCTGCGCGAGGGCGTGAACAAGCGCCTGAAAAAACTGCTTGTCGGCAAGAGCTGTACCAAGAAGGTCGCTGATGAGAAAAAGGGCAAGGTGATCTTTAATAAAAAACAGGTCGTCACGGAAGAGGACGTCGACCGTCTTACCCTGAACAAGTGGCTTTCGATTCCGCTGTCCGGGGCCGATACCCAGGAGAAGCTGCAGCAGATCAAAGAAGATCTGGACGAGCAGGTCAATCTGATCAAGGTCGTCTTTGAAGAAAAGATCGAAAAGATCAAAAAGGGCGATGAGTTGCCCCCGGGTGTTATCAAGATGGTCAAGGTTCACCTGGCGGTGAAACGCAAACTGTCCGTGGGCGACAAAATGGCCGGCCGCCATGGCAACAAAGGGGTTCTGTCCCGGATTCTCCCTATGGAGGATATGCCGTACCTGGAAAACGGTACACCGGTCGACATTGTATTGAACCCGCTGGGCGTGCCGTCACGTATGAACGTGGGGCAGATACTTGAGACGCATCTCGGCTGGGCCGCCAAAGGTCTCGGCGACAAGATCAACGAGATGATGCGTGAACAGACCAGCCCCCAGAAAATGAAAACCTGGCTGAAGAAAATCTATGCCGACAAAGATATGGACAAACTCCTGGATTCGCTTGACGACGATGAGATTCTGCGTGTCGCCAAGAGGCTGAAAACCGGTATTCATATGGCAACACCGGTTTTCGACGGCGCACGGGAGAACCAGATTAACGAATGTCTCGAAGCGGCCGGTCTGCCGATCAGCGGTCAGGCCGTATTGTTTGACGGCAGAACCGGTGAGCCGTTTGATAAAGAGGTCACGGTCGGCATCATTTATATGCTGAAACTGCATCACCTTGTCGACGATAAAATCCATGCACGTTCCATCGGCACATACTCCCTGGTTACCCAGCAGCCGCTGGGCGGTAAAGCCCAGTTCGGCGGCCAGCGACTCGGTGAGATGGAGGTGTGGGCACTGGAAGCCTACGGCGCAGCCCATACGCTTCAGGAGCTGCTGACGCTGAAATCGGACGATGTGTATGGCCGTACCAAACTTTACGAGAATATTGTCAAGGGTGACCGGGACATTACTCCCGCAATCCCTGAATCTTTCAATGTTCTGGTAAAAGAGCTGCAGAGCCTTTGTCTGGATGTACAGTTTGTTGAAGAAGAAAATACGGAAAACTAATTTAATCTATCCATTTAAAGGATGACCTTATGAACAGTTTTTATTCAATCCATCAGGCGCAGTCAAGAATTGTTGACAGTTTTGATGCTTTAAAAATTTCCATCGCTTCTGCTGAAACAATACGGAGCTGGTCTAATGGGGAGGTTAAAAAACCGGAGACGATAAATTACCGTACTTTTAAACCGGAACGCGACGGCCTGTTCTGTGCAAAAATTTTCGGGCCGGTGAAAGACTATGAGTGTAACTGCGGCAAGTATAAACGCCTGAAACACCGCGGCATTGTGTGTGAAAAGTGCGGTGTTGAAGTTATCCCTTCATTTGTCCGGCGTGAACGGCTCGGGCATATCGAACTGGCCTGTCCGGTTGCACATATCTGGTTTTTACGGAGTCTGCCCAGCCGAATCGGGACGCTGCTTGACATGACGTTGCGGGCTCTTGAAAAGGTGCTGTATTTTGAATCATACGTTGTGATCGATCCGAAAAATTCGACGTTCCAGATGGGCGAACTGATCGATGATGAGCGGTACCGTAAAGCTGTTTATGAAGAAAATCAGGATTTTGACGCCGGTATGGGCGCCGAGGCAATCCGGGAACTGCTGCGCGCACTGGATCTTGAAAAAATTTCCATTGAAATTCGGGAAGATATCCAGAACACCAGCTCTGAAGCCAAGAAGAAAAAACTGGCCAAGCGGCTCCGTGTCGTAGAGGCTTTCCGTAACTCCGGCAACGAGCCGGAATGGATGATCCTTGAGGTGGTGCCAGTGATTCCGCCGGACCTGCGGCCCCTGGTGCCCCTTGACGGCGGACGTTTTGCAACATCGGATTTGAATGATCTGTACCGCCGCGTGATCAACCGGAACAACCGTTTGAAAAAACTGCTTGAACTCGACGCACCGGAAATCATTATTCGTAATGAAAAGCGGATGCTTCAGGAAGCGGTGGACGTGCTGTTCGACAACGGCCGCAGAGGCAAGGTGCTCACCGGCCGCAACAAACGCCCCCTGAAGTCCCTGAGCGATATGCTGAAAGGCAAGCAGGGCCGTTTTCGTCAGAACCTGCTTGGTAAGCGTGTCGACTATTCCGGCCGTACCGTAATCGTTATCGGCCCCGAACTGCGTCTGCACCAGTGCGGTCTGCCCAAGCGCATGGCCATCGAACTCTTCAAGCCGTTTGTGTACAACCTGTTGATTGCCCGGGGGTATGCAACAACCATTAAGAGCGCCAAGAAGATGGTTGAACGCGAGACGCCCGAAGTGTGGGACTGCCTGGAAGAAGTAGTCAAGGAATTTCCGGTTATGCTGAACCGAGCGCCCACGCTGCACAGGCTCGGCATTCAGGCTTTTGAGCCGGTGCTGGTGGAGGGCAAAGCCATCCAGTTGCATCCGCTGGTATGTACGGCGTTCAATGCCGACTTCGACGGCGACCAGATGGCCGTGCATGTGCCCATTACCCTTGAGGCCCAGATCGAGGCCCGGGTATTGCTCATGAGTACCAATAACATCCTTTCACCCGCCAACGGCAAACCCATTATTATCCCGACCCAGGATATCGTGCTGGGTATTTACTATCTCACCCGTGAAAAAGAGATGGTGAAGGGTGAGGGCAAGGTGTTCGCAAATACCGATGAAGTGCGTGCCTCCTACGACAGCGGCGCGGTTGATCTGCAGGCGCGGATTCGCGTGCGTATTGAAGGGGACATGGTTGAAACAACCGTCGGGCGCGTGCTGCTCAAGGATATTATCCCGGAGGAGATTCCGTTCGACGTTATCAACCGGGTTATGAATAAAAAGGAACTGGCAAATCTGATCGACTATTGCTACCGGTACTGCGGCGACAAGAAGACGGTGATTCTCTCCGACCGCTTAAAGGACCTCGGGTACAAGTATGCAACCCAGTCCGGCATTTCGATCTCCATTAAGGATATGCTCATCCCCTCGCGTAAAGAGAAGATGATCGAAGAGACCCAGAAAGAGGTGCGCGAGATTGAAGACCAGTATAAAGACGGCCTTATTACCGATGGTGAGCGCTATAACAAAGTTATCGATATCTGGGCTCGCGTTACCGAAGAGGTTTCCGATGAGATGCTGCAGGAGCTGGGTGTGGATGAAGTGAAGGACCATGAAGGTAAAGCCCGCAAAATGCCGAGCTTTAACTCTATATACATGATGGCCGATTCGGGGTCGCGCGGCAGCGCCCAGCAGATCCGCCAGCTCGCCGGAATGCGCGGCCTGATGGCCAAGCCGTCCGGTGAAATTATCGAAACCCCGATTACCGCCAACTTCCGTGAGGGGCTGACGGTGTTGCAGTACTTTATCTCAACTCACGGCGCCCGGAAAGGTCTGGCCGATACGGCCCTTAAAACCGCCAACTCGGGGTACCTGACCCGGCGTCTGGTAGATGTTGCCCAGGACTGCGTGATCAGTGAATATGACTGTGGGACCATCGACGGTATTTACATGACCTCACTTATCGAGGGCGGTGAAATTATCGAAGAGCTTGGTGACCGCCTTCTCGGGCGTGTGAGCCTGGATGATATTATCGACCCCATCACCGGTGATACGATAGTATTCAAAAACCGGGAAATTGATGAAACCGCCATTGAAAAGATCAAGGAAGCCGGTATCGAGCACGTGCGTATCCGTTCAGTGCTGACGTGCCAGTCCAAACGGGGTGTGTGCGCCAAGTGTTACGGCCGCGACCTGTCGCGCGGACGTATGGTTAATATCGGCGAGGCCGTGGGTATTATCGCGGCCCAGTCCATCGGCGAACCCGGTACCCAGTTGACAATGCGTACCTTCCATATCGGTGGTACGGCCAGCCGGAGGGTTGAGCAGACCACCCTGGAAGCCCAGCACAGCGGTACCCTTACCTACGACAACATTATATCGGTGAAAAACCGTGAGGGAGATGTTGTCGTCATGAACCGTAACGGGTATGTCCGCATCCTCGACAGTGAGGGCCGCGAACGTGAGCGCAATTCGGTTATTTACGGAGCCAAGATGAAAGTAGCCGACGGCGAAAAGGTTAAGCCCGGAGATATCATCGCCGAATGGGACCCCTTCTCGACCCCGATTCTGGCTGAAGTGGGCGGTTCCGTGAAGTTCGGTCATTTGATCGACGGCTCCACGGTCCGGGAGCAGGTCGACGAGGTTACCGGCCTTTCTTCCAAGGTTGTTGTGGAGTCCAAGGATCCCGACAGCCGTCCGCGTATATCGCTCAAGGACGAAAAAGGGAAAACCCTGAAAATTGCAACGGACAAAGACC
>JANQGV010000024.1 GCA_028282925.1 Thermodesulfobacteriota bacterium | reverse complement strand
AGCCGTCAAGCTTCATACCGAGAGTCAATCCCATTTCAGACAGAATCTCTTTAATTTCATTCAGAGATTTTCTGCCGAAATTCTTGGTCTTCAGCATCTCACCTTCGCTTCTCTGAACCAGTTCCCAGATAAAGCGGATATTGGCGTTGCGAAGACAGTTGGAGGAGCGCACTGAAAGCTCGAGCTCATCTATATTTCTATAGAGATTCTCGTTGAATTTCGGCTTTTCCGGCTCAATAGCTTCCGGCTCTTCCAGTTCCTCTTCAAAATTGATAAACAGCTTAAGCTGGTTTTGCAGAATCTTGGCTGCATAGGCTATGGCATCTTCCGGCGCTATGGTGCCGTCGGTCCATACTTCAAGCGTAAGCCGCTCATAATCGGTAATCTGACCGATCCGGGAATGGGTAACATTATAGTTGACCCGCTTTACCGGGCTGTAAATTGCATCGACCGGAATAGTTCCGATCGGGGCGTCTTCGTCCCGGTTCTTTTCTGCCGGCCAGTAGCCGATTCCGGAACTAACCACTATTTCCATATCAAGTTTGGCATCGGATGAAAGGGTTGCTATGTGATGCTCAGGATTGAGCACCTCCACATTATTATTCAGCGTTATATCGCCCGCCTTGATGTCCCCTTCACCTTTTGCTTTAATGGATATGGTTTCAGGTCCTTCAGAGTGCATTTTAAGCACAACCTCTTTCAGGTTCATGATGATTTCTGCAACATCTTCACGAACTCCGGGTATTGTTGAAAACTCATGCAGGATGCCTTCGATGCGTACAGCCGTTATAGCCGTCCCCTGAATAGACGACAGCAACACCCGTCTCAGCGAGTTACCAACGGTTAGCCCAAACCCTCTTTCAAATGGTTCTGCTACGAATTTCCCATATGCCTCTGACAGGGTTTCTTCATCTACTTCTAATCGTTTTGGCCTTATTATTGTTCGCCATTTCCGTAGCATCATACCTCACCTTAAGCAAATTAATATATTGTATGTTATGGTAAAATTACTTGCTGTAGAGCTCGACAATCAGCTGTTCCCTGATCGGAATGGTAATCTCATCGCGCTCGGGAATCGCCAGAACTTTACCCTGGAACTCCTCGACGTTCAACTCCAGCCATCTCGGAACCCCGCGCTGCTGGGCGATTTCCATTGAGTCCTTTACCTTACCGATTTTTCTGCTTCGTTCACGCACCTGTATAATATCTTCAGGCTTCACGATATATGAAGGGATATCGACTTTTCTACCGTTTACTTGAAAATGTCCGTGTTTTACAAGGTGTCTTGCTTCGCTGCGGGATGCAGCAAAACCAATACGGTAAACGATATTATCGAGTCTGCTTTCAAGCAATTTTATAAGGTTTTCACCTGTAACGCCCTTTTTCTGATGCGCTTTTTGGAAGTACAGACGGAACTGCTGCTCCAGAAGTCCGTACATTCTTTTTACCTTCTGTTTTTCACGCAACTGTTCACCATAGGGCGAAAATTTTGACCGGCCCTGTCCGTGCTGGCCAGGGGGATACTGGCGTCGCTCATACGCACATGCGTCCGTATAGCAACGCTCACCTTTGAGAAAAAGCTTCATGTTTTCTCTACGGCATTGTCTGCACTTTGCACCTCTATAACGTGCCAAAAGGATTCTCCTTTCATTACTTGTTTAGCTTTTAACAGTCCGTTCCCGCAACACTCGCTTAAGCGGGCCGGCGGCATTATACTCTTCTTCTTTTAGGCTGACGGCAACCGTTGTGAGGAATCGGGGTTCGGTCGCGAATATGCGTTATGGTAAAGCCCGCGGCCTGCAAAGACCGAATGGCGGCTTCACGTCCGGAACCGGGTCCTTTAACCAGCACCTCAAGGTTCTTAACCCCATGTTCCTTTGCTTTCCGACCCACATCTTCGGCCGCTTGCCCGGCGGCAAAAGGTGTGCTCTTGCGCGATCCCTTGAAACCAACTGAACCGGCACTTGACCAGGCAATAACATTACCGATAACGTCGGTAATGGTTATGATCGTATTGTTGAATGTTGCCTGGATATGCGCAATCCCGTTGGGGATATTCTTTTTTTCTCGTTTCTTGCGAATGACTTTCTTTTTTCCAGCCATGTGTTTCCCCTGATCAGTTGTTTAGTACATTATTTTTTAGGAGCCATTTTCTTGCCGGCAATTGCCCGCCGGGGGCCCTTACGAGTACGGCCGTTGGTATGGGTGCGTTGTCCCCGAACCGGGAGTCCGCGCCTGTGGCGGAGACCACGATACGCACCGACTTCCATAAGCCGTTTAATATTCATGGTTATTTCTTTTCGTAAGTCACCTTCAACTTTGCAGTCTTTAAAGATAATATTCTGTATCTTGGCAACATCCTGATCTGAAAGCGACCCTGCCCTGAGTGTATACTCAATTTCAGCTTCATTGAGTATGTTCTTTGCCGTATGGTGACCGATGCCGTAAATGTATGTCAAGGCAATACCAATAGGTTTCTGTTTCGGTATGTCGACGCCTGCGATTCGTGGCACTGTATGCTCCTTTTACTAAATAAATTATCGTTTTCTTACCCTTGTCTTTGTTTATGCTTGGGGTTGGCACAAATTACACGTACTACGCCTTTGCGTTTGATAACTTTACATTTGTCACACATTTTTTTTACTGAAGCACGTACTTTCATCTTCCCTGAACCTTATACTGTAAGAGTGTTATTTGGAACGATATACTATGCGTCCTCTGTTTAAATCATACGGTGAAAACTGTACGGTTACACGATCACCCGGCAGTATTTTGATGTAATGCATACGCATTTTACCGGAAATATGGGCCAGCACTTTGTGACCGTTTTCAAGTTGCACCCGAAACATTGCATTGGGCAGTGTTTCCAGCACCTCACCTTCCATTTCAATAATATCGTCGCGCGCCATAGAGTTACAAAACCGTTAATTCGTTAATGTCTGGTGTCTCTACCCGTTTTACGTATCTGTCTATCTGCGGCCGCGTCCGCCGATGCGTCCCTTGTCGAGGAACCCGTCGTAGTGGCGTACGAGCATATGCGATTCCATCTGTCCTACCGTATCAAGAGCCACACCCACTACGATGAGCAACGCAGTTCCGCCGAAATAGAAGGGTATATTAAACTGGTGTATCAGAACCGTCGGCAGCACACATACTGCCGCAATATAAATGGCACCGATAAAGGTAATACGGGTCAGCACCCAGTCGATATACTCGGCGGTCTTTTTACCGGGCCGAATCCCCGGTACATAACCGCCTTGCTTCTTCATGTTATCGGCAACGTCTATTGGATTAAAGGTAACCGCTGTATAGAAATAACAAAAGAAAACTATAAAAGCTACATAAATTATATTATATGCCAGTTGCCCGGGATTAAGGTTATTAATAATCGTTTCAATGAACGGATATGCGTCCAGGATGTCCCGGGGCATAAAATTGGCTACGGTCAGGGGGAACATTAAAATCGACGATGCGAAAATGGGCGGAATCACACCGGCGGTATTGATTTTTAAGGGTAAATGCGTACTTTGCCCCCCATACATTTTCCTTCCCACGACCCTCTTTGGATATTGCACCGGTATTCTTCGCTGCGCGCGCTCCATATAAATAATACACCCGATAACCAGCACCATCAGCCCGACAATGAAGAGGATCGTAACCGGGCCCATTTCGCCGGTCTGCATAAGCCGTATGGTGTTAAGAGTTGCGGCGGGCATGCGGGCCACAATGCCGGCGCATATTATCAACGAAATGCCGTTCCCGATCCCGCGCTCGGTTATCTGCTCGCCGAGCCACATAAGGAAAGCGGTTCCAGCCGTCAGGGTTATAATCGTCATAAGGCGAAAACCCCACCCCGGGGCGATAACAACCGGGCTGCCTGCCGGGCCGGTCATTTTTTCAAGCCCCACACTGATGCCGAATCCCTGGATAATGCTCAGAACCACCGTGCCATAGCGGGTATATTGCGTAATTTTTTTTCGTCCGGCCTCGCCCTCTTTTTTCAGTTTTTCAAGATAGGGCACAACAACCGTCAGCAGTTGCAGGATAATGGATGCACTGATATAGGGCATGATTCCCAGTGCAAATACCGACATATTTTCAAGCGCTCCGCCTGAAAACATATCCATGAGACCCAGCATGCCGCCCTTATGTCGCGCAAAGAAAGCGGACAGCGCTTTGCCGTCGATACCGGGCGTAGGAACATGCACGCCGATACGGTATACAGCCAGCAATAAAAAGGTTATGATAATACGTTTCCTGAGTTCCGGTATCTTTGGAATATTTTGGAATCCGCCAACCATTAAAGCCCCTCTATCTTTCCACCTGCTGCCGTAATTTTATCTAAGGCCGTCTGGCTCCATTTATGTACTTTCAGAACGATCGGCCGGTCAATCTCACCATTGCCAAGTACCTTGATTCCGTCATACACTTTGTCGACCAGCCCGCTTTCGATCAGGGCTGCGGGATCCACCACGCTGTCCTTTTCGAAGCGGCAAAGGTCTTCAACCTTGATAAGCGCATAGCGCTTTTTGAAGATATTGGTGAAACCTCTTTTCGGCAGTCTGCGCTGCAAAGGCATCTGACCACCCTCAAAACCCGGAGGAGTTCCGCCGCCGGACCGGGAGTTCTGCCCTTTATGCCCCCGGCAGGAGGTTCCGCCGTGCCCGGATCCCGAACCGCGTCCGATCCGTTTCCTGTTCTTTTTCGACCCTTTTGTTGGTTTTAAACTACTTAAGTCCATTATGATATCCTTTGACTTTTATCCATATGCATCACAGTTGGAATACTGTTTAGTCGCTTTCTGTACGTTTGCTATGCCAGCTTTTTTTGAAAGTCTTCGGCGCTTTGCAACTGCTGCAATCCTTCAATGGTGGCCTTGAGAACGTTGTGCGGATTGTTTGTTCTCTGGCATTTTGTCAGCACATTACGAATTCCCGAAACTTCCATGACTGCACGTACGGCACCACCGGCGATAATACCGGTACCGGGGGCTGCGGGCTTCATAAACACCCTGCCTGCACAGTGTTTGCCGATCACTTCATGGGGGATCGTGCCGTTTTCCAGAAGCGGAAAATCGATAAGGTTGTTCCGGGCATGTTCAATTGCCTTGCGAATAGCTTCAGGAACTTCCCGCGCTTTGCCGAGGCCGTATCCTACCCGGCCGTTTCCGTCACCAACAACCACCAGGGCACTGAAGCTGAACCGCCGGCCGCCTTTTACAACTTTCGCAACGCGGTTTATATGTACAACCCTGTCGATTAATTCTTGCTGAGTGTCATTAATCAAAACAAATCCTCCCTCAGAACTTTAAACCCTTTTCGCGGGCACCATCTGCTACCGCCTTGATCCGGCCATGATAGAGAAATCCGTTCCGGTCAAAAACGACTTGATTAATATTCATTGCCAAGGCTTTCTCTGCCACAACCTGGCCGAGCTGCTTGGCGGCATCGGTATTCCCCGTTTTCTCCAAAGAGCCTTTTATCTCTTTGCTCAGGGTCGACATTCCAATAACCGTTTTCCCGGTCGAATCGTCAATAAGCTGCACGTGGCAGTGATTCAGGCTGCGATAGACACTCATCCTGGGGCGCTCACTGGTGCCGAGAATTTTTCCTCGAATTCTCTTTTTGCGTTGAATCCGGTTTTTTTGTTTTTTTTGCGTCTGGTTCATAACGTCTCTCTATGCTTTGGCTGCTTTTATTATCTGAACAGAAAAATATTTTACGTTATTTTGCGCCGGCCTTACCGACTTTCTTACGAACAACTTCACCAACGTATCGAACGCCTTTACCTTTATAGACATCGGGCTTCCTGAAGCTTCTGATCTTGGCGGCAGTCTGTCCCACCAGGCATTTATCAACACCTTCAACGCTGATAATCTGTTTGTCGACATTCAGCTTAATACCTTCCGGCTCGTCATACTCGATCGGGTTTGAATACCCCAGAGACAGATTCAGCGTTTTGCCTTTTTTCTCGGCCCGGTATCCGACACCCTGGATTTCCAGTTCCTTTTTGAAACCGGTAGTGACCCCTTCAACCATATTCGCAATCAACGTGCGAGCCAGACCGTGCATCGACCGTGCTCTGCGCTCATCGGACGCGCGTTTCACCACGATTTCCTCACTGCCGATGTCGACACTGATCTCACTGGGTATCTCCTGGCTCAACGTGCCCTTGGGACCCTGAACACTAATTACCGGATCATTAAACTGCACCTTCACGTCTTTGGGAAGGCTTATTGGCTGTTTTCCTATCCTGCTCATTCTTCTTTCCTTTTTACCATAGTGTGCAGAGCACTTCTCCGCCTACACCCTGTTTTCTGGCTTCTTTATCTGTTATTAAACCTTTTGACGTTGAAAGAATTGCAAGCCCCAAGCCGTTACGTACCAGGGGAATATTGTCACGATCAACGTATACTCTCCGGCTGGGCTTGGATACTCTCGTAAGAGTGTCGATAACCTGCTCGCCTTTCACCCCGTACTTTAAAAAGACCTGCAGGATACCCTGCTTGTTGTCTTTAAGGACTTTGTAGTTTTTGATGTAGCCTTCGTCTTTCAGTATTTTTGCTATGCCCGCTTTCAGTTTGGATGAAGGTATGTCCACCTTATCAAACTTTGCCTTATTGGCATTACGTATTCGCGTCAGCATATCCGCAATGGGATCTGTCATCATGGCAGCCTACTCCCTGTGAATCTTTTATTATTATCTACCAGCTTGATTTTGTAACCCCGGGGATATCTCCCTGGAGAGCCAGTTTCCTAAGACATATCCTGCACATATCAAACTTGCGATAGTATGCCTTGGGTCGCCCGCATATGGGACATCTATTATATTCCCGTACCGAAAATTTCTTTTTTCGCTTCGCCTTTGCAATCAGTGATTTCTTTGCCACAAGGCCACTCCTTATCCTTTAATTAGCTTTACTAAACGGCATGCCTATCATTTCCAGCAGTGCCTTGGCTTCTTCGTCAGTTTTTGCACTCGTATTTATAATTATATTCATTCCCTTGATCTTATCGATTTTATCATACTCGATTTCAGGGAAAATAATCTGTTCGCGAATACCCAGGGCATAGTTTCCCCGGCCGTCAAAGGCCTTTCCCGATACCCCCTTGAAGTCGCGGATTCTGGGCAGTGCCAGGTTCACCAGCCTGTCCAGGAATTCGTACATGTGTTCCTGACGCAGCGTGACCTTGCACCCGATGGGCATGCCCTGCCGGAGTTTGAAATTGGCGATTGATTTACGGGCTTTGGTGATAACGGGTTTCTGTCCGGTAATCTCACCCAGTTCTTTCTGTGCCGAATCCAGTATTTTTACGTTCTGAATCGCTTCGCCAAGGCCCATGTTGATAACAACCTTTTGAATCTTGGGCACTTGCATGATGTTTTTGTAGTTAAACTTCTGCATCAATTGCGGCACTATTGTCTCTTTATATTTTTCTTTAAGACGACTCATTGAAAATATCTCCTAGTGGTCCAGAATTTCTCCACATTTTGCACAGGTACGAACCTTTTTCCCGTCATCAAGCTGTTTTTTCCTGATCCGCACAGGCTCGTTACATTTTGAACAGACAACGGCAACCTTGGCGGCATGCATTGGTCCCTCTTTTTCGATGATCCCCCCCTGCGGTGCCTTCTGGGTCGGCCGCGAATGCCGTTTAATGAAGTTGATCTTTTCTACGATGACGGTTTGTTTTTCCGGAGTGACGGTAAGCACCTTACCCGTTTTTCCACGTTCTTTGCCGGACAAAACCTGAACCGTATCACCCTTCTTCACATGCATCTTTGTTCTACCAACCATCTTTATGGTCTCCTACTCGTTAAATTCTCAAACAACTTCAGGTGCCAGAGAAATAATTTTCATAAAGTTTTTTGCACGAAGCTCACGAGCAACCGGTCCGAAAATACGGGTTCCGATCGGTTCATTCGCCTGATTGATGAGGACCGCTGAATTGTCGTCAAAGCGCACGTAGGTTCCGTCGGTACGCCGTGTTTCCTTTTTGGTTCTCACGACAACAGCCTTCATGACCGTACCTTTTTTGACTTTTGAATTCGGTATGGCTTCCTTCACCGACACGACAATTATATCTCCCAGATGTGCATATCGTCTCTTAGAACCACCCAATACTTTTATACACTGTAGCTTTTTCGCTCCTGAATTATCAGCTACCTGTAGTTTTGTCTGCATCTGTATCATGTCTCATTCCCCAATCACATATTTATGCGTTTTCACTCGTAGCGGAAGGGATTCTGCGGGGGCCGTATGTACCCGCTAAATGGCCCGTTCAACAATCTCGACTACTTTCCAGCGTTTCTCTTTGCTGAGAGGACGCGTTTCCTGCACCAGCACCGTATCGCCGACTTGGCACTCGTTCTTCTCGTCATGTGCTTTAAATTTAATTTTTCTTTTAATATACTTTTTATACAGCGGGTGCCGTGACACTCTATGAGCGGTAACAACCACTGTTTTGTCCATCCGGTTGCTTACGATTACACCTGTTTTAGTCTTTCTCTGGCCTTTCATAGACTTTCCTTCTGCTTTAGCGTCCAAGTTGCTTTTCGCGCAGTATTGTTTTAATACGGGCGATATCTCTCTGTACCTGTTTTACCTCAGCTGTATTCGCCAGTTGGTTTGTGGACAGCTGTATCTTCAAATTAAACAGCTTTTCCTTGTTATCTTGCTCGCGCTGTTTAAGCTCATCTATTGTCAATTCTTTTATTTCTTTAGCCTTCACTTGATTCCCTCATCACAAATGTGGTTTTAATAGGCAGTTTATGGGACGCCAGGCGGAAAGCCTCGCGTGCAATCGGCTCACTCACACCTTCGATCTCATAGAGGATTCTTCCCGGTTTCACTACGGCTACCCAATACTCAGGAGAACCCTTACCCTTACCCATGCGGGTTTCTGCCGGCTTTTTGGTGATCGGCTTGTCGGGGAATATGCGGATCCACAATTTTCCGCCACGCTTTACATGTCTGATAAGTGCGACACGTGCCGCTTCAATCTGCCGTGAGGTAATCCTGCCGCACTCGGTTGCTTTCAGGGCGAAGCTGCCGAAATCGATATTGCTTCCGCGATACGCGGTACCTTTCATTCTACCCTTCTGAACTTTTCTATGCTTAATCTTCTTAGGAGCTAACATGTGAAGCCTTTCCCTTGGTTACGGTCTCTCCTTTAAAAACCCATACCTTGACACCAATGATTCCATACGTTGTTTTCGCTTCCGAAAAACCATAGTCGATATCAGCCCGAAGCGTCTGCAGCGGCACCCGTCCCTCGCGGTACCATTCCCTCCTGGCCATTTCGGCCCCGCCGAGGCGGCCGGCACAGGAAATCTTGATGCCCTTTGCCCCGAATTTCAGCGCTGAACTGACGCTGCGTTTCATGGCGCGGCGGAAGGCGACGCGTTTTTCAAGCTGCATGCAAACGTTTTCAGCAACAAGCTGGGCGTCGATTTCCGGCCGCTGCACTTCTGCAATATTTATGTATACTTCACGGTCGGTCATCTTCTGGATTTCGCCTTTGAGCTTTTCGATTTCCGACCCCTTTTTCCCGATAATGATACCGGGACGTGCCGCGGTGATATTAACCCGCAGTTTATTGGCAGCGCGCTCTATTTCGATACTGGATACCCCGGCCTGGTAGAGACGGTCTTTAACGAATTTTTTTATTTTCAAATCCTCATGGAGCAGGTTGCCGAAACTTTTGTCGGAATACCACCGGGAATTCCATGTTTTAATAACGCCTAACCGAAATCCTGTAGGATGAACTTTTTGACCCAAACTACACCTCCATAACTCTTTCTATTGTTTTACGCTTCGTCAAGCACCACGGTAATGTGGCTTGTCCGTTTAAGTATTCTTGTGCCGCGCCCCATGGCACGTGCCCGAAATCGCTTGAGTGTCGGCCCTTCGTCAACAGCTATTTTTTTGACATAGAGTGTATCAACATCGATATCTTCACGGGCACTGGCGTTTGCGACTGCAGAGTTGATAAGTTTGAAAATATACCGTCCGGCTTTTTGAGGAGCATACTCGAGAATACTCAATGCATCGCTGACTGCCTTACCCCGCACCATATCGGCTACAAGCCGTGCCTTTTGCGCTGATACCCTTATATGTTTATCGTTTGCTTTTACTTCCATAGCTCAGTTCTCTACCTATGAGTGATTACCGATTGTGTCTGTCCTTACTTTTTACCATGGCCATGGTAGGTTCGTGTCGGCGAAAACTCACCGAGCTTGTGCCCGACCATATTCTCGGTTACATATACCGGAATGAATTTTTTGCCGTTATGTACAGCAAACGTCAACCCGATCATATCAGGTGTAATTGTTGATCGCCTGGACCAGGTTTTTATAACCTGTTTGTTGTTCGTCTCGATTGCCTTATCAACCTTCCGTACCAGATGATCATCAACAAAAGGTCCTTTTTTTACTGAACGTGGCATAGGTGCTGCTCCCCTTATTTATTCCTTCTTCTCACGATGAATTTGTCGGTGCTCTTGTTTTTTCTGGTGCGATACCCTTTGGTAGGCTTGCCCCACGGCGTACAGGGATGACGGCCGCCTGATGAACGCCCTTCTCCACCACCCATGGGATGATCTACCGGGTTCATGGCAACGCCGCGCACCTTCGGCTTTTTGCCCAGCCAGCGTTTACGGCCGGCTTTACCGACCGAAAGGTTTTTATTTTCAGTATTGCCGACCTGACCGACGGTAGCATAGCATTCAATGTGTACCAGCCGGATTTCTCCGGAAGGCATTTTGATATGAGCATACTGGTTTTCTTTGGCAGCCAGCAGTCCACTTGCGCCGGCGCTTCTGATCATCTGTCCGCCCTTACCGATCTTCAGTTCCACATTGTGGATCTGGGTACCGACGGGAATTTTGCGAATCGGCAGCGCGTTGCCCGGAGATATTTCAGCATTTTCACCGGCCAGCACCTGGTCGCCCACTTTAACTGAATCGGGAGCCAGGATATAGCGTTTTTCGCCGTCGGCATAGTTCAGCAACGCTATACGGGCCGACCGGTTGGGATCATACTCAATACTGACCACTTTGGCCGGTATATCATGCTTGTTGCGCTTAAAATCGATAATCCGGTAGCGCCGTTTGTGTCCGCCGCCGATATGGCGGGCGGTAACTCGTCCATTACTGTTCCTGCCCCCCGACTTCTTCAGGGGTTTCAACAGGCTCTTTTCCGGTTTATCGGTTGTAATCTCTGCGAAATCAGATACCGTCTGGAATCGTCTACCTGGTGATGTTGGTTTAAATGCCTTTACAGCCATGCTTCAGCTCCGTTTTTTAATAAATGAATCGATGAGTTCTATACACCTTCGAAGAATTCGATATTATCTCCGGTTTTCAAGGTAATCACCGCTTTTTTCCAGTCCGAACGTTTTCCCATGCTGCGGCCCACGCGCTTGTTTTTACCGGTGCAGTTCATGACATGCACATCCGTTACCGTTACATTAAAAAGCCGCTGAACCGCGTTTTTGATCTCAATTTTATTTGCGCGCCGGTCTACCTCAAACGTTACTTTGTTGGATTCTTCCTTATTAATGCTGCTTTTTTCCGTAACGATCGGGCGACGGACTATACCGTACATATCTTTCATGCCTCGAGTCTCCTCTGGATTTTTTCAAGACAGGGTTGTGTAATGAATACATTTTTATAATAGAGAATGTCATACAGATTCAGGCCTTCAGGAGACAGAACCTTGATACCGGGTATGTTCCGGGCGCTCAACTGTAGATTGTTGTTTTCGTCATCTACGATCAACGCGCTGTTCACGTCCAGCGTATTGAGAATTGCCATGACATTTTTGGTTTTAATTTCAGCCAGCTCGATTTTATCAAGAATCATCAGATTGTCGTCTTTGCGCTTCTGGGTCAGGGCCGTGCACAGTGCCGCTTTTCTCACTTTTTTCGGCACTTTAATTTCGTACTGGCGCGGTTTGGGCCCGAATACGACTCCACCTCCCCGCCATATCGGTGACCGGCTTGTTCCTGCGCGTGCCCGGCCGGTTCCCTTCTGCCGCCAAGGTTTTTTACCGCCGCCGCGTACTTCGCTGCGGGTTTTTGTTGAGTGAGTACCGGCGCGTTTGCCGGCCAGTTGCATCCTGATGATATCATGATACAGGTGTTCTTTCATTGCTGCGTCGAACACCGTATCGCTCACTTCGACCTCAGATATTTTTTTGCGCTCTATGTTGAAAACGTCTAACGTTGCCATAAGTCCATTACCTGGAAAAAATATAATTATTAAATCTATTTTTTACTTTTTAGCTGTCTTCGTGATTGTGATGATACCGTTTTTAGCACCGGGAACGGCTCCCTTGACCAGGATGAGGTTTTCATCCGGGCGGGTATCGACGATTTGCAGGCTCTTGATGGTAGTGCGTGCATTTCCGTAGTGACCGGGCATTTTTTTGCCCTTGAAAACCTTACCCGGGTATGCACTGCCGCTCACACCGCCGACGCCTCTGTGGAACTTGGAACCGTGTTTCATCGGTCCTCGTGCAAATCCCCAGCGCTTGATATTTCCGGAAAAGCCTCTACCTTTGCTTGTTCCGGTTATGTCGACTTTATCTCCGGCCTCAAACAACGCTACCGTCAATTCAGCTCCCACATCGTATTCATCACCTTCTGCAATCCGGAATTCCTTCAGTATTGCATATGCTTTGCTGTTGGTGTTTTTGAAGTGGCCTTGTATCGGTTTTGTCATTTTTTCAAGTTTTTTCTCTGCAAATCCAAGCTGCAAAGCACTATACCCGTCCTTGTCGACCGTCTTTTTCTGCACAACAGCACACGGCCCGACCTCAAGTACCGTTACGGGTATTGCCTCACCATCGGGCGAGAAAACATTTGTCATTCCAAGCTTTTTTCCTATTAGTCCTAATGCCACAGCTCAATCTCCAAACTGCTTAGGCAGCCTTTTAGTTTATAAGCGTTTTCGTTGCCTAAAGTTTAATTTCGACGTCGACACCTGCAGACAGGTCCAGCTTCATCAGTGCGTCAACCGTCTGTTCCGTCGGCTCAAGTATGTCCATCAGCCGTTTGTGTGTCCTGACCTCAAACTGCTCCCTGGATTTTTTGTCGACATGGGGTGAACGCAGTACACAATACTTATTGATCACGGTCGGCAGCGGAATGGGTCCGATCACCTTGGCGCCGGTGCGCTTTGCGGTATCAACGATTTCTTCCACCGACTGATCGAGCAGCCTGTGATCAAATGCCTTTAGTCGAATGCGAATCTTCTGATTTTCAATGAGACCATCTACCTTATTCATGAACTCATTATTCCTTTATAGTTATTCAATTATGTCACTAATAACACCGGCACCTACGGTCCGGCCGCCTTCACGTACTGCAAACCGCAGCTCTTTCTCCATTGCAATCGGCGTAATCAGCTCTGCAGTTATGCTTACG
>JANQGV010000247.1 GCA_028282925.1 Thermodesulfobacteriota bacterium | reverse complement strand
CCTTCAATAGCTCTGTCCGGTGCTTCCGTCTCGATTTTCTTTGATGTTGTCATCTCGGCACTAAAAACAGCTTTCTGCATGCCTATTGTTTCCAGTTCACGTTCCACCTGTTTTTTAAGCCTGGCCGCCGCTTTTTTACGTTTGCTTGATAGTACCTCCGCTCGTTTCCACAGTTCAGCGCTCAATTCTGAGAGTTCCCCCCGTAGTTCATCAATACGCTTTGTATCACCGGTCATGGATGCAAGCTCGCTGCCGATATCACCATAAAAGGCAAGAATATCTTCAATGCTGCTGCCGTATTTTCTTTTGAGCCGGTATATTTCATCAAGCCTGGCTTCAACTTCCAATAACCGTTCCGGGTTGATCTGTATCTTCTCTGCGTAATCACGCAGACTGAATGCTATGTCTTCAATGTCAAGCAGCGCCTTTTCAAAGTTGTTTCCGATACTGATGAGCTTGTCATCAATGGTCGCCGCATCATCGATATCACGCTTAAAACGATTCAATATGCTCAGGCAAGAGTCGTCATCCTCGTATAGTGCTGCAAATGTGGTGTATGTCTTCTGATATAACTGCTGCGCATTTTCAAGAATGTTTTTTTCACGATCCAGTTCATCATCTTCACCGGGAACCAATCCGGCTTTTTCAATTTCGCCGCATTGGAACTCCATCAGTTCTCTTTTCTGTTCGCGGGCATCGGCATCCTTTACAAGTCTATTCAGCTCCTGGACTTTGTCGCCGAATTCCTTGAATGTGTCGGTATACTCTTCACGCATATCGATCAGTCCACCGTAAGCGTCGATGATATCAATGTGGTTTTCCACATGCAGAAGCAACTGCTGCGAATACTGACCCGAGATGTCGATCAACCTGCCGCCAAGCTGCGACAGCATCTGACTGGTTGCAACCCTGTCGCCGATATATATCCTGTTCTTTCCCGACCGTGAAATGATTCTCCTGATAATCAGCATTGATTCGTCCATGTCGATGCCCCATGACTCCAGAAGTCCGGACACATCGGGATAATCCTGGATGTCGAAGACAGCCTCAACAACCGCCTCGTCGGTTGAGGTTCTAATGACATCACCAGACGCTCTGTTGCCCATCAGCAGTCCCAGGGCACCGACTATTATTGATTTACCGGCCCCGGTTTCACCGGAAAGCACTGTCAACCCACTGGTAAACTGCAGGTTCAAGCGATCAATAATAGCGAAATCTTTTATGCTCAGCTCTTGTAACATAGTAGCAAAGAATGGGTTTATTTTGCGCAAACCGTATGTTCAGCGCTCCCCCCATTTCAGTTTCTCCTTTAATGTATCAAAATAGGTCCTGAATGGGGTTTTGATCAGAGAAATGTTTTTATCTGATTTTTTAACCTCTATCCTGTCCTCTTCCTGCATGGAAAAACCGACCTGCCCGTCCAGGGTAATATACACGTCTCCGTTGTGAGCTTTCAGTGCAACGCTTACACTGCTGTTGTCCGGTAAAATAATCGGTCTGTTGGTCAGGGTATGGGGACATATCGGGGTTACTGATATAATGTTAAGGGATGGGTAAATTATCGGCCCCCCGGCGGAAAGAGAATAGCCGGTTGAACCCGTAGGGGTGCTGATAATCAAACCGTCTGCTTTGAATGTATTAAGATATTGACCGTTAACCGATGTTTCAAGGTCGATCATCCTTGCAAGGGCGGCTTTATTCACTACAACATCGTTAAGCGTGCTGTGGGTTGTTTCAACGCTGCCGCCCCGACGTATAATGGTTACATCAAGCATTATACGTCTATCTATCTCATAATCGCCTGCCAGCACTTTTTCCAGCACCGTCTGCATTTCGTCAACCCGAATTTCCGTAAGAAAACCGAGACCTCCAAGGTTTACCGCCAGAATCGGTATACTATCGGCGTTTGGAATGCGGGAAACACTCAAAAGAGTCCCGTCTCCTCCAAAAACAATAAGTAATTCAGAAGCTTGCGCTATTTTTTCCCGGTCGACATATTCTACATCACCGGTTTGCAGGTGGGTGTCTCTATCAACGTATACCGTACATCCCTGTTTTTTCAACCAGGGAATACAGTCGGCAATGATTTCAAGGACTTCTTTACGGTTTTTTTTTGAAATGATACCGATTTTTTTCATATACTGTTAAACTCTGCTAGATACATTGGAGGTTCGCATTTCTCTGTAACGTTTTTTATTATCATGAGTTATATAGCACTGTCTATCGAAAAGTATACTGCATGGTTGAAGCAGGCAAAGACCGCGTATAAATGACCAAAAGCAGACGGAATAAAGCCACACAGAAAAATGCAACTATCTGAAAAAGGTCCTTTTTTTCAGAAATACAAGCGAAATCAAAACGCGGCCCCCGTCAATTACTATTGTTTTTTCTTCTTTTTTTGTCTTTAATCGATATTCCCGCATAAAATAAACGTTTTTGCTTGACAATCCTGCTTAAAAATATTATAAATTACGTTTAATTTTCTAATTCGAGGAGAACGAAGTGAAAACATATAGTGCGAAATCACAGGATGTAGAACGTGAATGGTTTGTTATAGATGCTGCCGGGAAAACGCTGGGACGGCTCGCCACACAGGTTGCCCAGAGGCTGAGAGGAAAGCATAAACCAGTCTTCACTCCCCATGTCGATACCGGGGATTTTATCATAGTTACCAATGCTGACAAAATCAAATTAACCGGTTTAAAGCTTGCCCAAAAAACATATTACCGGCACAGCGGCTATCCGGGCGGCATTAAGAGCACGACTGCCGAAGAACTGCTCGAGAAGAAACCGACCGATATCCTTCATACAGCAGTAAAGGGAATGCTTCCAAAAAATCGTCTCGGCAGGCAAATGATTAAAAAGCTTAAAATCTATGCAGGTGATGCCCACCCGCATGAAGCTCAACAACCGAAAACACTGGAATTGAAAGGTATATAATACTAATGGAAGGTAAAAAATATTTTGCTACAGGGAGAAGAAAAACATCGGTAGCCAGAATCTGGATGGAACCGGGAGAAGGCAAAGTCATCATCAACAAAAAAACGATGGATGCTTTCTTTGGCGGTCTGGACATGAAAAAAGCTGTTGTACAACAGCCTCTAGAACTGACTGAAAACCTTGGCAAATATAACATACATGCAAATGTTCACGGTGGGGGCTTTACCGGACAGGCCGAAGCTATCCGCCACGGCATTGCCAGAACCCTGACCATTATCAACCCTGAATACAGAGCCATTCTGAAAAAAGGCGGCCTGCTCACCAGGGATTCCCGGGAAAAAGAGCGTAAGAAATACGGACTCAAAGGTGCCCGCAGACGTTTTCAGTACTCGAAACGTTAACAGAATTTTTCAAAATAAAAAAAGGAAGGACACGCAGTCCTTCCTTTTTTTATTTTGGGAGCAAAACATGAAAGTAGCCATTGTCGGTGCAACCGGTTATACAGGATTAGAGTTGATCCGAATACTGTCCGGGCATCCGGAGGTCAAAATTACTGCCGTCACTTCGGAACGCTACGCCGGACAGCCCTATGGTGCAGTCTACCCTGCCATGCATCAGGCGGTTCCTATGATACTGGAACCTCTCAATGCGGAAACGATTGCCGAAAAGGCCGATATTATCTTTACCGCCCTGCCCCATAAAGAAGCAATGGCGGTTGTTCCCTACTTCTACCGACAGGGCAAAAAAGTAATTGATTTAAGCGCCGATTTCCGCCTTTCAGATCCGAAGGTCTATGAAAAATGGTATCAGGAACATACTGCCCCGGAACTGCTTCCCAATGCAGTATACGGCCTTCCGGAAACCAACCGAACCAGGATAAAAAAAGCGCACATCGTGGCAAACCCCGGTTGTTATCCCACAAGCATTCTTTTGCCCCTGATGCCGCTTTTGAAGGAAGATCTCATAACGCCTGCATCCATCATAGCCGATTCCAAATCAGGTGTAAGTGGCGCAGGGCGGGCGCTTAAAACCGGATCGTTATACTGTGAAGTCAGCGACGGTTTTAAGGCCTATGGTGCCCTGCAGCACCGGCATCAGCCCGAAATAGATGAACAGCTTTCATGTATCGCGTCTAAAAATATTTCCATTTCATTTGTACCGCACCTGGTGCCTATGAATCGGGGTATGCTGAGCTCTATTTATGTTACCCTGAAGAAGTCAATAGATACGCCTATGCTGAACAAACTGTTCACAAAATATTACAAGAAAGAACCGTTTGTTCGCTTGCTGCCGGACGACACCCTTCCCCAAACCAGCTGGGTCCGGGGCACAAACTATTGCGACATAAACTTTGTTAAAAAGGGTAAAAGAATAGTTCTGTTTTCAGCCATTGACAATCTGACCAAAGGCGCATCCGGCCAGGCTGTACAGAACATGAATCTTATGATGGGCCTTGACGAACAGACCTCGTTATCCTGTTTGCCGGTCTTACCGTAAGTGAAACCTATTACCTTGAGGGAGTAAAACAATGGAGTGCGACATCAAAAAAAATCAACAATTCTGTTCGTGTACGTATAGCAGTTGTTCCAAAAGGGGAAAATGCTGTGAGTGCATTCAGTATCATAAAGGGCGCAACGAGATTCCCGGCTGCCTCTTTCCGCCTGAAATCGAAAAGACCTATGATCGTTCTGTTGCGGCATTCGTAAAAGCCCACTCATAATTCCAGCGAATAAGGCTTTGTTTTAGAAGGCGTTTCTCTCAACTACACAAGCTCACATAATCCTCCATGCCGAGTTTTGGGAATTTGAGAATACCTCCGTGCCACAAGTTTAAAACAGTAATATCTTGAAGATTGTAAGGTGATTGTGATTTACGGTTCCATTGTAACGCAGCCGAGTGCAGCGATTTTAGACGGGAACAAGGGTCGACATGTTTGAGGACCGGCTTGCCGGGACGAGTTTGTTGACCCGCCGTATAAAATCGTGCCGCGAGGGCATCCCGCCTGCGGCGGGACAAGTTGCAGGGCGCCTTTCTTTTGCCTCCTTTTCTTTGGCGCTCAAAGAAAAGGAGGAGGCGCTTGCGTCTTATGAAAATTTTTTCAAACCTGGTTTCGTAAGCTTTTTGGCGCACTAGGACATAGGCAAAAGTTAGGGAGCAAACCAAAAACAGCACTTTAACGGTCAAAAACAAGTGCGGCCTGTAATCCATCCACAGCACTACTCATAATACCCCCGGCATACCCTGAACCTTCGCCGACAGGGATGAGACCTCTTACACTGGGAGAATGAAACGTATCGCTGTTTCTGACAATCCGCACCGGGGCCGACGTTCTCGTTTCAGTCCCGATCAGTATTCCCTCTTCAATAAAACCGGGCATTTTCCTGTTGAAATGCTTCAATGCTCCTGCAAGGGGCTGAGTAAGAAAATCAGGTAAGATGTCACGCAGATTTGCCTGCACAATACCGGGCCGAAAAGAGCACTGGAATGTCCGGCCGGGTGAGTCATGGTTTTCAATAAAATCGGAAGCGTATTGAACAGGGGCACAATAGTTTCCACCACCGGCCACATAGGTTTCTTTCTCAAGTTTTTTCTGAAACAGTATCCCGCCCAGTGGTCCTTCCTGACCAAAATCATCTGGACGTACCGTAACAACAATAGCTGCATTTGACCATTGCGCATTTCGATTAAACGCGCTCATACCATTGGAGCACAGGTGCCCCTCGCTTGATGCACAGGCTATAACATACCCACCCGGACACATACAGAACGAATACACTCCACGATTACGCACAGTATCCTTGAACGTCAGCACATATTCAGCGGCACCCACCATGTTGCTGCCTGCCCATTCACCATGCATTTTTTTATCTATAAGTTCCCGGGGATGCTCAATGCGTACACCAACAGCAAAATTCTTCTGCTCTAATTCGATACCTTTATCATGCAGCAGAGCATACATATCACGAGCGCTATGTCCCAGGGCCAAAAACACAGTATCTGTTTTTATGCTTTCTTTACAGGTCTTGACACCGCATACACTTCCGTTTTCAATACTGATGTCAGTTACCTTTGTATTGAAGTGAAACTGAACCCCCTGGTTCTTAAGATCATCTACAATTGCCGGAATAATGTTGCGCAACCGGTCGGTCCCGATATGCGGCTTGTTAACATAGAGAATTTCCTCCGGTGCCCCTGCCCGCACAAAGGTTTCCAGGACTGTCTTTTTCAAAGATGTTTTTATACGTGTTGTCAGCTTACCGTCGGAAAACGTCCCGGCACCTCCTTCACCAAACAACACATTTGATTCAGCATTCAGCAGCCCACCATTCCAGAAAGAACCCACAGTGCTTACCCTTTCAGGTATCCTCTCACCTTGTTCAAAAACAATCGGTTTCCGGCCTCGCTTTACAAGCATAATTGCCGCAAAAAGGCCTGCAGGACCACATCCAATAATGATGGGTGGCGCTTTTTTATTCAAAACCGGATTGATTATGATTTCTTTGGGTGGTGTGTAGCGTGTAACGCATTTATACGTAACTATTTTTTCAGCGATCTCTTTTTCAACCAACAGCGTAACAACGAGGGTATACACATAAAAAATGTTTCTTTGACGTGCATCGGTTGAGCGTCTTAAAATGGAGACGTCCTGTATAGTACTAACAGGAACATCAAGAAAAGCAGCAACTTCATCAGGCAGGTTGATAGAGTCATCCAGCGGAATGCGAAGATTCTCAACGTGTATTACTTCTGTTGTTTCAGCCACTCTAAAGCTTCCTCACGAGATGAAATACGACCTGTACATTCAAGCTCGTATAGATCACGCAATATCCGGCCTACTTCAGGGCCTTCGGATAGACCAAGGATGGAAATAACATCATTACCGCTGACAGCAGGCGCTGCATCTGTTTCATCCCTCATTGAATAATACAAAGAAAGCAAATCGTTTACCAGGGTGGTAATGCGTGCTGCCTCATTATCATATTCTCGAGCATCACTTGTAGCTTTGCTGTCGGCAACGGCAAGCAGCGCTGTTTCAATAAAGCAGTCCGGACAATCGGAAATCAGTCGATTTTTCGCACGTTCGGTTATGGTTTCAAGCATCGACAGTTGTAATACCCGCATATGCTGTTTGGTTACACATTGAACGATTTTCCGGCAGCGTTTACCCAGGCCACAATTCTTTGCTGCTTCACCATTGATTTCAGCTCCTACGGAATCGTGGCCGTGAAACGTTATCCTGCCGGAACAGTTTTTCTGCGTTTTGCATTTGCCGCTGTCGTGCATAAGTGCGATAAACATGAGCAGAGCTTTACGGGTTACCCCCTCCTCCAGGGGCTCATCAAGATACGAACCGATGGGCGATGCTTCACTCACTGAAACAATCACATCTTCAACAGATGCAACTGTTTTTATGGAATGCTCAAGAAGACTGAACTGATGGGGTTCGGACTGTTCAATGGCGGTAAAACCATCAACAATCGGAACAAGCTGCGACAACACACCTGATGCATAGAGCTCATCAATGGAATCACACACATTCGGCAAAGCTAAAACAGTAAACAGCTCTTTTTTTATTCTTTCAACGGCTGTGTTTTTAAGTAAATGCGCCTGATTTTTGATTACACCAAACGTATCCGGTGAAATTGAAAACCCTGTCTGGCGCGCAATACGGATTGCTCTCAACATGCGCAACGGATCATCAGTAAAAGATGTGCGGCCGCACAGAGCAACTCTTTTTTCTTTAATATCCCGTTGACCGTGCAGGGGGTCAAGGATTACAAAGGACTGGTCTTTAAGAAATGCCTGCAGGTCCACTGCCATTGCGTTAATGGTGAAGTCCCTTTTTTCAAGGTCGGACACAATATCAGGGCCTTTACATTGAGCAACATCAATATGCCTCCAGGCATCGGATTCTTTAAAAAAAATCCGGCTCTGGTCGAAATCCCACGGAATGGCCTTCCCCTTGAGCGCCGTGGTCAGTTCCCGGACAAACTCTTCATACGCACGGGTCACAACGATGTCTATATCCTCAATATCCTGCCTTCCAAGCACACAATCGCGCACTGCACCGCCAACCAGATACACGTCTGTCTTAAGCTGAGAGGCAATCGCAACTGCATGGATGACTTCAGGATGATTTTGTAGTGCGGACAGCATTGAAGGTTCCGGCGTGATAATTGTTTAAGTAAACAACCGGGCTCCAAGAGCCCGGCTTGTGGTTTCGGCTAAAGGCCCGAAGGACAGGGACCACAACAGTGGTTGATTTCCTTTTGCCTCCTTGCGCAGAGCTGAATATTTACAGCGTCTCCGCTAAAAGATCGCTACTGCAATCTTTTTTTAACCGACCGGGCATGCGCTTCAAGTTGCTCATATCCGGCAAGTTTCATAACATTCGTGCCGACCTTCTGTAATGCAGACTGCGGAAATGACAGAAGACTCGATTTCTTAATAAAATCATCAACAGAGAGTGGCGAAAAAAACCGTGCGGTGCCGCCTGTGGGTAATACATGATTCGGGCCGGCAATATAATCGCCTACCGGCTCGGGCGTGTGATACCCCAAAAATATGGCCCCGGCATTCTTTATCGACGGCAACAGCCCCCAGGGATCGGCAACAAATAATTCCAGATGTTCCGGGGCGATATCATTGGAAATTCTTGCTGCATCCTCAAGTGTTTTCACGATAATGACTGCACCGTTATCATTGATCGATTTCTCGGCAATCTCCCGTTTGGGCAGGTCGGCCAATTGCGCCTGAACTGCTTTTTCAACCTGTTCGGCAAAGGCCGCACTGGTTGTAACAACAATGGAAGACGCCATTTCATCATGCTCGGCCTGGGACAGCATATCGGCCGCAACCCATTCGGGATCACCGGTTCCGTCGGACACTATCAGTATTTCACTGGGTCCCGCAATCATGTCAATATCAACATCGCCGAAAACAAGTTTTTTAGCGGTTGCAACATAGATGTTGCCGGGCCCCACGATCTTATCAACACGGGGTACCGTGTCGGTACCGTAAGACAATGCCGCTACAGCCTGGGCGCCGCCGACCTGAAACACCTTCTGTATCGAACACATTTCAGCGGCTGCCAGTATCACCGGTTCTATCCCGTCCCTGGACCCCGGCGTCACCATGATGATTTCTTCAACGCCTGCCACAAGGGCCGGTATGGCGTTCATGAGTACCGACGAGGGATACACGGCCTTGCCGCCTGGAACGTACAAGCCGACTCTTTCAAGCGGCCGGACGACCTGCCCCAGGATTTCGCCGGTAGGTTCCGTTTGAATCCATGAATTCTGCAACTGTTTCCTGTGAAATGTCTCTATTCGTTTAAAGGCCTCCTGAAGGGCATCCATAATATCAGCAGGCACTGTATCTTTTGCCGACTGTATTTCATCAGTGGAAACAGGTATGTTTCCGTGCCCGTCAAACTGTTCGGTAAACCGCTGCAATGCCGTATCGCCCTCTTGCTTAACAGAGCTGATAATGTTCTTTACAACAGGTTCAACGTCTGCAGCCATGGCAGCAGCCTTACTGCGAAACTCGGTATACTGCTCTAGAAAATTCTTATCCTCTGATTGTAATATCAGCATAATACATCCTGTCGTGAATAATTATTGCTGTTTTTCCTTTTCCCGGTGAATATCTGCACCCAATCCCTGGAGTTTTTTCTCAAGCCGGTCATATCCGCGGTCCAGATGATATACTCGGGACACAACGGTTGTTCCCTGGGCCGCCAGGCCGGCCAAAATCAGTGATGCACTTGCACGCAGATCGGTTGCCATAACGGTTGTCCCCTGGAGCGTTTGGGCCCCGGCAATGATTGCGGTATCATGTTCAACCTTGATATTTGCTCCCATCCTGTCAAGTTCGGCAACGTGAATAAAACGGTTCTCAAAAATCGTTTCCCGTATAATGGATGTACCGTCGGCCAGGGTCAACAGGGCCATGATCTGAGCCTGCATGTCGGTTGGAAACCCTGGATGCGGGTTGGTTGTTACCTCAACATGACGGAGTGCGCCGTTTCGTGATACGCGCAACTCGTTTTGTCCCTCCTCGATAATAAGACCGATCTCACGAAGCTTATCAATGGTAGAACCCATAACCGGCACCGGGCAATTTTTTATCACAACAGTACCGCCGGTGATGCCGGCGGCAACCATGAGGGTCCCGGCTTCTATCCGGTCCGGCATGACTGTATGAGAAAGGGGTGTCAGTTCACGTACCCCCTGGATGGTTATTCTGTCGGTACCATCACCTTCAATCCGGGCCCCCATATTACGCAGAGCGCAGGCCAGGTCGACTATTTCGGGTTCCCTGGCGGCATTTTCAATAACGGTTGTCCCCTTTGCAAGCGTAGCCGCCATCATGATGTTTTCGGTGCCGCCCACGGTCGGCATGTCGAAAAGTATACGCGCTCCCTTCAGTTCATCACAGGCCGCATGCACATAGCCTTTATCAATCGCTACGGTAACCCCCATTGCTTCAAAAGCCTTGATATGCATATCAACCGGCCGCACTCCGATTGCACACCCACCCGGCAACGAGACAACCGCGCGTCCGAATCGTGCCACCAACGGCCCCAGCACAAGGAATGAAGCACGCATCGTTTTAACCAGATCGTATGGAGCCTCAAACGTTTCAATAGCATCCGTCACGATTTCAAGCTGGTCGGAACCCTCTACGCCGGCCCCAAGATGCCCGAGCAACCGCTTCATAGTGGTAATATCACGAAGTGCCGGCACCCCTGCAATCCGATGCGTTCCACCGGTAAGCAGCGTGGCCGCCATAATTGCCAAAGCTGAATTCTTGGCGCCGCTTACCGTTACTTCCCCGCTCAGTTTTTTTCCGCCCTGTACAACAATACAATCCATATACTCAGCCCGTTCCCTTTACTCATCCTGAACATTCTTATAAAAATCATCAATTTTACGGTCCCGTTCCTGCTCCAGAAAACGAATTTCATCCGGCAGTTCGGGTTCATTTGCCAGCAGAATCTTCTTTTCTGCAATTTTAGCTTCGTATTCACTGCGTATTTCTGCTACGTGCTGCTTCTGTTCATCAGTAAGGCAGGGACCACTGTCTTCCATACCCATTTTTTTCATTTTTTCAAGCGCTGCTTCATAACTACTTTTAATACCGCTCATATATGCTCCTCACTAAAATAACATACCCCGATCAGGATTACGTTCAATACATATTTTCTCCTTGCCATATGTATCTAAACGTTATATTTTAATACACTCTAAATATCAAGCAATTTAAGCAAAAAACAGGCTATTTATCCGATTTTACTACGAAATCCTTTACTAACCGTAAGACCATGTCAAAAATACAGCACCACCTGAAACAACGGATGCTTTCCATCATAAAAGACGAATATGAAGACTGTTCTTTCTTCACGGCCGCAGCGCAATTGCTGACAAACAAGTTCCACAATATTGCCGAGGATATTCAGAACGATAAACTCAGCTTCAACGAACTTCGCGACACCATCGGCGAAATCGGCATTTTCATCAGCAATACCGAAAAAAGGCTCAATGAAGTAGAAGAGTGTTATACGAAACTGGTTGAAGCCATGGCCGATGACAAGCCTGAAGACCAATAGCGTAGTATCCTTTGCTCCTCATTCACTGTGCGACTATTGCCGCGAAAGTTAATCCGAACGACACAACTTTCAGGATAGTGAAAAGAAAAAAAACCAGGCAATCCGAACTGGGACTGCATACCCCTGGAGGCAAAGAGGAGAAACTCAGGACACCGCTTCAATAAATCAGCACGAACATGGAAGGATTACAGATGGACACGTTGACTGCCTTACGAGAACGAAAAACCGTTCGCGGATTTCTGGATAAAGACATTCCAAAACCCCTCATCCAGGAAATACTTCTGGATGCACATTGGGCACCGTCGGCCTCAAACCAGCAGCCCTGGCACTTTCATGTAGTGACCGGCAATACGCTCTGCACGCTCAACGAAAACATTAAGGCCGCCCGCAAAAAAAAACAGAAAACCTATGACCCTTCAAAAGGCAAAACCATTCCTCCTGAGTATGTGGAGCGCACAAAAACACTTTTCCGGGAACTGCGCCCCCTTATCAGCAGCCTTGGAGATGAAAACCGCTCGTTCATTGAGAGCGGCAGTTACCGCTTCTATGATGCTCCGGCTGTGCTGTTACTGTCCATGCACCAGGATCTGCCCTCAAACCGCCTGCTCGATATCGGCATGGCAGCTCAAAACTGTATGCTCTCGGCCCATGCAAGGGGGTTGGGAACCTGCGCAATTGCATTGACCCTGCTTTATGCTGAAATAATCCAGGAAACACTTGCTATCGAGAAAGACCTGACTCCTGTTTTGTCCATCGCCCTGGGCTATCCGGACCCGGAGTTCCCGATAAACAACTACCGTTCACCACGGGATAATCTGGAGAAGTTTGTTAGCTGGAAGGACTAGTATTGTGTCGGAATATGAATGCAATGGGAGAATGTTAGATACAATGGGGGGGTGAAAACCTGATGGATGAATCGTACTTAACTGTGCGAAGTAATGGTGGACAGCCCGAATAACGAAGAAGATGAGCGTTTTCCGGCATCATTTCTAGTCGTCAGCTCCCCCGTTTTGTAAAAACTCTTGATACTCGGAATAATCCAACAGTTCATCCAGTTCATCTTCATGAGTCATCTCAATTTCAAGTATCCAGCCGTCGCCATACGGGTCATGATTAATAATGGTCGGATCTTCTTCCAGTTCCTCGTTTATGGTAATAATCCTGCCGCTTAAGGGTGCGTACAGTTCCGAAAGCATATTTTCAGCTTCTATTACGGCAATGGAATCAAATTGTTCATGTTCTCCATCGGGTTCAGGCAACTCGACAAACAGCACTTTGCCGAAACTATCCTGGGCATGTTCCGTAACGCCGATTCTGGCAATGTTGTTTTTATTTACATTTACCCATTCATGGGTCTTTGTATATTTTAAGTCATCCTGATACATTAGTCCACCTCTCCTAAGAATCACTCGCGAATAGGTATTCAATACTACCCGCTTTTCTCCCATTATATCTGAATACTTAAAAGTAAGTAGGTATTCTGTCAAGCAAAATTTTCTACTGTGCCGGTAAATTTTTTAAACGCTTGATATATCATACAATATTGACATGAGCGTGCTGAACGGATTATACTGTATCAGTAATCGATTACCTGACCATGGACTACACCTATGCACGTAACAATCATTGGTTCCGGAACCGGAGTCCCATCTCTTGACCGCTGTTCACCCTGCCTGCTTGTTGAAACCGAAACGGCTGCTTTTCTGCTGGATTCGGGCCCGGGAAGCCTGCGACAGCTCCTGAAAGCGGGCAAAAACATACTCGATATCGATGCGCTGGCCTACAGTCACTTTCATATCGACCATACAGCCGATCTGGTCCCCTTTGTTTTTGCGTCAAAATATGCTCCGGGTCTTAATAGAACCCAAGATTTGACGATTATCGGTTCTCCCGGCATTCGAGACCTGTTTCACAATCTTGCCGCAGTGTACGGCACATGGGCGCTGCCTGAATTTTTTGATATCAACTGGATTGAATCCAACGCGGGCAGCATCAATTTCAAGGGGATCACCATCAAAACAGCTCCCATGAACCATACCGATGCCAGCATTGCCTATCGCATTGAAGACCCATCCGGAAAATCAATGGTTTATTCAGGAGATACCGACTACTGTGACGAAATAATAGCACTGGCACACAATGCGGATCTCCTGGTTCTGGAATGCTCCTTCCCCGACGATATGAAACGCGATGGCCATTTGACGCCGAAAATTGCGGGCAGCATTGCCCGGGAAGCCCAATGCCGCAAACTGGTTTTAACCCATTTTTACCCGCCCTGCGATACCCTGGATATACTTTCCCCGGTGCAACAACAGTTTCAGGGTGAAGCAGTTAAAGCTGAAGATTTAATGAAAATTACCCTGTAACATGGAAAAACTACCGAAAAAAATGCTTATTACCGGCGCCAGCGGCTTCCTTGGCTATACCATGTGTTCGGATTTACGCGACCGTTATGAAATAACCGGCACCTATGCATCCCATGCGTTCACTCTGCCCGGGTGTTCAATTACAAAACTGGACATTACCGATCACAACGCGGTTAAAGAGACGGTCAACGACCTTGCTCCAGATATTATTGTGCATGCTGCCGCTGTTTCTAAGCCCGACACATGCGAAAAACATCCCGAAACAGCAAAAAACATCAACCTTAACGGAACGAAATATCTTGCAGAAGCTGCTCACACCATCGGCGCCCGCATTGCATACGTCTCAACCGATATGGTTTTTGACGGAAATCAGGGCATGTACACTGAAGCAGACCCCCCAAATCCGTTAAACTATTACGGCCAAACCAAACTGGATGCAGAGCGGGCGTGTCTGGCGCACTGCCCGAACAGCACGGTGGTGCGCATTACCCTGCAATACGGCATGAGCAATGAATTTTCCTCCTGTTTCACCGACTGGATCATTTCAAATCTGAGGCAGGCCAACCACATAAATCTTTTCATAGACCAGTATCGCACACCAACCTATGTGCATGACACGGTCAAAGGACTTGAGCGTGCCGCTTTGCATGCACATCCCGGCACAACCTTTCATCTCGCTGCGCCTGATCGAATCGACCGCTATACATTCGCACGGCACCTTATCGCTCAATTCGGCTTTCCGGAACACCTGCTGGTAAAAAAGCTGATGGATGATGTGCCCAGCTCTGCACCCAGACCGAAGGACGTATCACTTGATGGAGGCCTTTTTAAAAAAACATTCAACTTTCAACCGAGAGGAGTTATCAATGGCTTGTCTGCACTGGCTTCGGAAATGCGCACATAATACGCTCGTTATTTCTGTCTATCTGGTAGTTGTTACGTGTTTATTCGATTGTAGAAACGCAGTGGCTTCCCAAACTGACATCACTGTCGGCATCAGCTCCAGTGACCTTTTCCCCGGTGCTGTTGCCATGCTGACAGTTACTCCTATGGACCGGGTATCTACGGCATCATGTATCTGGTACAATCAGAGCTATACGTTGTTTCCCCTGAAAAACAAAAATGCCTTTGCAACCTTTATTCCTGTAGGTCTGCGGAAAAAGACTGGCACCCTGGATCTGCCGGTCACAGTGCATACCACATACGGTAATACGGTAACTCAAAACATCCCTGTTACCATCAGCAAAAAAGACTATCCCGTACAGCACCTCACACTGCCGGAATCAAAGGTTACCCTCAGCAAAAAGGACCTTGCCAGACATAACCGTGAAAAAAAGGAACTTGCCGCTGCCCTGTCAGAAAAAAGCGCTGCTAAAATCTGGCTCGATAATTTTATTATGCCTCTCAAAGGATCGATCAGCACACCTTTCGGCGTGCGCAGATTTCTTAATAAAAAACCACGCAACTCACATTCAGGCATAGACCTGCGGGCAAAACAGGGGCATCCCATAGCTGCTTCAAGTGATGGCAGAGTGATTTACACCGGCGACCACTTCTTTAGCGGTAATTCAGTATATATCGACCATGGCATGGGAATTATGACCATGTATTTTCATATGTCGAAAATAGACGTTAAACGTGGTCAGACGGTTTCCAGGGGCGACATTATCGGGCTGGTGGGTTCAACCGGCCGCTCCACCGGTCCGCATTTGCATTGGGGCATAAAAATCAACGACCACAGGATTGACCCCTTAACGTTTTTAGATCTTTTTAACCCCTCACAGGAACAATAGCACCATGTCCGCACACCACCCCATCATGCTCTGCCAGCCCGATGCACACAAGTCCTGCAGTGCCTGCTGCGGCCTGTACAACTGGGTCGACCATTCCCGTAGCGCTCTGACCGCAATTGTCGATGCGCAAACCGAGCTGTTTTTTGCTCTCACGACGTACGACAATCTTGATAACTACCGTAACCAGCGCAACCGGAAAATCAATAATACAAAGCTGTTCGAAACAATCTACAACTGCGAATTTGTAGGATATATTGATTCCGAACATAAAAAAGTCGGGTGCATGCTGCATCCCGCAGTTACCGGCAACCCGGAACTGCGCAATCACTGCTTTTACGGCTCAAAAGTGTGCAATGAACATTTTTGTCCTGGATTTTCCTGTCTTACCACTCCCGAGCAGCGTGCGGTTGTTGCCACGGTGCACGACTGGTATCTTTATGGCCTTGTCATTACCGATATCGACCTGGTAAAAGAGTTTTTCAAGAACGTTGAGAACACAATCGGCGAAAGCATCAAGGTTTCCCGCCTTGACACGCCCAAAATTCATGCAGCCCTGACGGATTTCTTTACCCTTAAAGAGCATTGGAAGTTTCAGGCAAAAGAGAACAGGCTGGGTAAATACTACTTTTCAAAGGCCGAATATAACATTGCCCGCATTGAATATACCCAAAAGTGGGGAATACCCCCCTCGCCCTTTGATAAAATACTGATCAGCCTTGAGTCTGATTTTGCAACAAAAGAAGAACTGGAAGAAGCGGAAACTATTATTCAGGATAAAATTACCGCATTTATCGATGCCTATAACAGGCAGGTATAATACACGCCTCAATAGGCGCGGCACCTTCAGGTGCGATTAATGAACCCTGTAGGTTTTACGGCCTGTATCGCGGCTGAAGGCCGCTCCTGCCCGGCTACAAGAGTGTGTGAAATGCTCTGGTATATGTTTCAATGAAATGTACCTTCACCTGGGCCGGGGTGCTACCGCTCCCCGTCAGGCTGGTGGGAATACTTTTACAAAGCAGCATAAAATCGAGAAGGTGTTCCTATCCGATACACCGCATAAAAAGAGCCGAATCAGGTCCGGTATTTAAGTATATCTTCAACGCGGTATACTTGTACCGGAAAAAGGTCTGAAGGAACATTTTCTTTGCCCAACGCTTTAAAAACCATATAGCGGGCACATTTCTCAAAATCTCCCCGGCAATATTTGTCTTTTGTTTTCTCGGCGGTATCTTCCATTCCAGTCATCATGTTATTAAAAAAAGGACACGTTTTCAAGCATTGACACGCAGGCATGCATACCCTTTACTAAAAATTTTTATTCAATACCGATATCAATTCCTTAAGAGAGTTTTTCAGGCCGTCACTACCCTCCCGGGCAATGTCGGCCAGATAGCCGAGTATCTCCCGTTTAGTGTTGGTCGGCAGTTTGATTGGATATCCTGCGCTCAGGCGCCGGGCGAAAACAAGATTGTTGAGCGTAAGATTGCGTAATTTCCTTGCCAGATCAGGTCGTTTGATGAGAATTGCGTTTATCTCAGGACTGTGCCTGTAATACATGGAGACAAAGCGCGCCAAAGTGTCGTTTTCGCGCAGTGTATTTCTGAGCAACCGTAACAGGTTCAACTCTTCCTGGTTATCCAGAACAGCTTCAAACGGGCATTGCAGTATCGGTTCAACAGTAATATAGTTTTCCTTGGCCAGGGTTTCGTTATCACCGGAATCGAGTTCAACCGTCAGTATTACGGAATAGGTACCCACCTGTGAATAGGTATGCGTTGGATTTTGCATTTCAGACACTGCGCTGCCGTCCCCAAAATCCCAGTGATATGCCCTGATACTTCCCTTTGATAAATCGGTAAAATTAACGGTTAACGGTCTATACCCGGATGTGGGGCTTCCCACAAAGTCAAGCTCAACCGGTATTGTCGTTGTGGTGGTAGTGGCGGCCGATGTTGTGGTGGTTGATGTATTCATCGCAGTGGTCGTGGTCGATGTAGCAGTTATCGATGTTGTAGTGGATGAAGTTGCCGAATAATAAAGAATGGTGCCGTTTTTACCTACTGCAAATGCCTCGTCACTGGAAGGCGTCCAGACATCATTCAGTTTTTGAGTACTGCCGCTGTCAAGTGTAATCCAGTCCGAACCGTCAAAGCGTAAAATCAAGCCGTTTTCACCTGTTGCAAAAATATTTGCCCATGCATTTCCGTGCAGACCTGTTAAATTCTTAAAGGTTCCGGATGCACTTTCAGACCAGGTACCATTGTCGGCCTGTTTAAGGATAGTGCCTTTTTCACCGGTAACAACCAGAGGAGACCCGACACTGTGCCACACAGATGTAAGTATTTCTTCTGTATCGACGTCATCATCTTTTGACCATCCGGAGCCATTGTAATAAAGCACAAGACCATCTTCCCCAACGGCGTATACATCGGTTGCATTGCGGCCCCACACATCATTGAGGGGTTGTTCGCGCCAGTTGTACATCTCCTGCCAGTCGTCTCCATCATAATGCAGAATGACTCCGTCATTACCAACAGCAAACACATCAGCGTTGGACGTTCCCCACACTCCGTTGAGCCATTCAGTGGTGGGTGTAGTCTCAACATCCCAGCCGCCCCCACTTTTGGAAAGAATGGTTCCATCTTTACCTACCGCGAACAGAGTCGATGAGGAAATACCCCAGATGTCAAAAAGAGAACTTGAGGTCTCACTGCTCATTTTCGACCATGCAGAGCCGTCATAGTGCAATACCGTGCCGTACTGCCCTACGGCATATACGTCTGAGCTGTTCAGCCCCCAGATACCATAGAGATGGACGGTTGTACCACTGTCCATCTGCTGCCACTGGCCTTCCTGGCAGATTGCTGGTGTTGCGATACAGAAGGTCAGCAGCATTACGGCTATTGTCTGTATGCGTAGTGTACCCATATGTTGCGCCCCTTTATGATTGATGAAGTAATAGTTTATTTTTACAAAAAAATACTGTTACTTGGCAATATATTTTCACAAATCCATGAAAAAAACAATGGTTACAAATACTCTTTCAAAAGGAATGTGCTCATTATCTGTAATAACGTACCAGTAAGCAGGCACAAAAAAAAAGGTGGGTTTGCACCCACCTTTATATATACGGTCTAAATATACGTATTTCAATATTCAACCGGAGGCATATCATTCAAACTGCGCATTTTGTTCAAAGCCTCCTTTATTTCAGTCGGAAACTGTTGCCATTCGTCTTCTGTAAACACCTGCCTGCCGGGGGCGGCCACGCTGTTGGGATCGAACACTTTTCGCAGTTTGCGCATGAGAATCTTGCAGTTCGGTCCGGCCTCCGGCGTCATGGAAGTAAACGGCTCCACATTGGTAAAAGCCATCAGCATGGGCCCCATATCGTTTTTAGGAATCGTAAAGGCACCGTACAGGCCATACCCTTGCGCTTTGCGAATGTCGTCAGGCAATACCGGATCGGGGTAATTATCGGTTTCAAACAGGCAGAAATGCCCCCGTTGCAGGGCATACACAAAAGGCGTATCGTCGGCCCCGCCCCGATCGGTAATATCGCATTCACCGAACATATCAAGGGCCTTTTGCCATTCCCGCTGGCAGATAAATGCGCTGTCCAGCGGCCCGACCGGCAGCCATGCATTGGCGTAAAACTTACGGTTCATGCGGTATCCGGTTGAGTGCCGAATGCAGTCATAATTCCAGGGTTTGAGCGCTTCCAGTACTTCCGGCTTGTGGGTTTCAGACAGGAACGTACCTCCCACCTCGTCGATTATCTGGCGTAACACTTTTTCCTCGTACGATATCTGCTTTTCCGATGTTGTTCCGGCCAGAATGACATAGCAGTTCCAGTCGGGAAAAAATTTTTTCTCACAGCGCTCCACCGTCATAGCTTGCGTCTGAGAACAGTAAAAAGCCGAATAGACACCAGGCGCGTTCAGCCCGATTGCGATTCCGGAATGGGCAATCTCCCGCATGGCTTTTATCTGAGTTTCGAAATTTTCAAATTCTATCCAGAACAGTTTATGATTCTTGAGCGGTGCGGGCGGATTGTCATATTTGGCGTCATGCACGTCAAACAGGCTCGGCCTCCCGGCCGGGATATCGGGAAATGTTTCATCCCCTACCCAGGCATGCAGCTTAACGGTTATTTCGGTTACGATACCGTTGGTGCCGAGTCCCGAGCGCTGCAACCCAAGCAAATCAGGCCCTGGCCCGTATTCCCAGAAGTCACCTGCCCGTGAAATTGAGCGCGATCCAGTGGTAAGTATCTCGCCGTCAGGCAGCACCATTTTCACACTGACGATGTTACGGCTGAAAAGCCCGTATTTCAAATCGGTTTGCCAAAGCCCTGCAAAGGCAAACTGGGAGGCAAGCTTGCAAATCGTAGTTGCAAGGGGTGTTCCTCCGTTCCACAGTCCCCGTTTCATTGCTTCCGCCTGTAACTGCCCGTAGTCGACATAGGGCTCCAGGGTGGCGCACATGTTCTGCGTATCGATTCTGATAATACTATTCATGCGGGAAAAATGAATAATAAGCGTCGGCTGCTCGTTGGTTGGATTACAGAACACCTGGCCGTTGGTAAACGGAATAAAGGGTACCTGGTAGCGGTTACAAATTTTCACAATCGCCTGGGTCTCCTTGGTTGATGAAGGCAGCACTACGCAGGCCGGCAGCACATGGGGGTCTTTATCGTGCTTTTTAATAAAGCTTCCGCCCTCAATGGACAGTTTGCTGTATGTTTCCACAACCGATCGCTGTTCGTATATCCACTGTTCACCGACGACATTCTTCAATGCGTTGTATACTTCGCGGGGCAGCTTTTTTTGTATGACTTTTTTCTTTTTATCCGTCATAGTGTTTCTCCATGTATAATAACCATATAATGTTCATAGTAAGCGCTGTATAAAGCTCCTATTACAGATCAAGAACTCGAATCAGCATATCGGTTAAATCATATATTTCCATGCCGTCATCACTCTTGTTAAGGGCATCGCCGATATTCTGTTCACAAAACGGGCACGAGGTAACAATTGCCTGTGCGCCTGTTTTCTGAGCTTCGCTTATGCGTTTATGGGCCGTTTTTTGAGCAAATTCCATAAATGCCGTGCGCGCGCCTCCGCCTCCGCCGCAACACCACGACTGATCTTTAATCCGCTCCATCTCAACCAGTTCGATTCCAGGGATGGCTTTTAAAATATTTCGTGGCGGCTCATAAATACCGCAATGCCGTCCGAGGTGACAGGGATCGTGCCAGGTCACACGCTTTTTAAGCTCACCGGGTATTTTAATTTTCCCTTCCTGTATCATCGAATCAATATATTCAGCCGAGTGATATACTTTTGCTTCCAGGGGCGGTACTCCCGGAATTTCCTTGTAATCATGCATAAGCGCCCTGTAGCACCCGGGGCAGAAGGTTACAATCTCTTTGGCGCCGCAGGTATTCAACAACTCGATATTCTTTTTGGCGATCTGGACAAAGGTTTCACGGTCGCCGATTCTGGCAAGCGGACTCCCGCAACAGTTTTCGTTTTTCCCGAGAATTCCTAAATCCGCCCCGCCATGCATCATGATTTTGGCCGTATTCTGGGCAACTTTCCACAGTGTGTTGTCGAATGATGAGGTACAGCCCACAAAATAGAGCGTATCGGCTTTTTCCTTGCTGATGTCTTTAATGCCGATTTTTCGCGCCCAGCGGTCACGCTGTGCCCGCGGCTGCATCCAGGGATTATCATAATTTTTAACGCTCTTTATCAACCGTTTATGCTCCGGCATCGGTCCGATTCCATCGCTCACAAATTTTGCCCGTAGCGTTTCATTTACCTGAAGGGGCTCTTTATCTTGGATACGCTGGCAGTTCATCTCACAGGCGCCGCAGGTTGTACAGGTATAGAGGAACTGCACCATTTCCGGCGCATCCTCATAGCTGAAATCACCTTCAAGCAGGGCCCGGGCCATATGCATTTTACCCATACCTGAATAAGGAAAAATTCTGTATTCGTGAAATGCCGGGCAAATCTCGGAAAATTCGGCGCTTTTCACATTCCAGCCCCACTGGTTCTGGCACCAGTTACACCGGGCGCAGCCCCATACGGAATCACGATAATCATCAAGCGTTTTTTCAAAAAACTTTTTCTCCGGTTTTTTTTCATAATATGTCATAGAGCGTTCCCCCTGTAATTAGAAGCAAAGATGCCCGGGATTAAGGATATTGTTCGGATCAAGCTCTTTTTTGATCTCCTTGAGTTTCTGGGTATAGGTGCCGGCCCGGCTGTACATCATGTCGGACCACGCACCGTACGGCCGGTCGAAAAAGGCACCTTCATCCAGGAATTGTTCGCTCACCTCAAGCCACATGGCGCGGATCTGTTCAACCTCTTCCGGGTTGTCCGGATCGCAATGAAAGTCGGCCTCAATATGATATGCCCTGCCCCGTTCAACCGGCAGAATGTAAACACCGATGTCCCGCAGCGGGTAATGATATTTATTGGTGATTTCCTGCACTACTTTCTGGTAGCCCGGAATTTTTTTGAGCGTTGTCTTGAAGCTGACGTCATGCACCGATCCCCGGTAGTTGAATTTTTTCAGTATATCCCAGGGCCGCAGCAGATTTTGCAGCATCAGCTCATCCATCTGCCCCCCGTCGTAAAGCTGCGTATGGGTCATCGAACAGATTTCCTGCAATGCTTCCTCTTCATATGCAATTTTTTCCTCCGGCAGCCGCGGCCCGCCGTTGCTGCATACCATCAACATCCACTCCGGAAGTTTTTCCCGCAGGGTTTCAAACTCACGCGATTCGATTTTCGTGCACGGCAGCTCTTCCGGAACACTCCATTCCGAGCACAGCATCGACGCCAGGTTGAAATTATTGACGATAAAACACTCGTGGCCGATCTCCTTGCGCTGAATCATGCGCAGTGGCTCCATGGCCTCGGGGAAGGAATCAAAGGGCAGCATGAATATTTTACGTTTCCGGGGGAGATACTCGACCTTGAGATTCATTTTCGTCAAAATACCCAGGGTCCCCTGTGCGCCGGTCCACATCCGGTTAAGCATGGCGCGCCCGGGTCCCATGGGCGATCCGGGTATGCCGCCGGCAGACCACAGGCCGGTCCGGAACAACTCGCCGGTGGGAAGCACCAGCTCGGTATCCATAATCAATTCGTTCCCGTACTCAAAGCTGGCCGATGCAAGGGACGGGTCACGCTCAAGCAAACTGGTAAGTGCCGAACGCTTGGGATGCACCCCGAACGGCAGCATGGCGCGCAACTGGTGTTTTGCCAGCTCATCCTGAAGCCAGCTGACGGTTACGCCCGGCTCGATGATCGCATTCCAGTTATCGGTGTCGATTGATATAATGCTATTCATGCCTGAGAGGTCCAGTACGATGCCCCCCTCTTTTGGGATTGTTGCACCATGCATATTCAACCCCGAACTGAACGGCACGATAGGCGTATTGGTTGTGTTTGCATAGCGCACGACCTTCTGAACCTGTTCAGGTGTCGACACCCGGGCAATAACGTCCGGGCTGCGCGGCTGCACAAAACTCTGGTCCCTCGAATATTGCTTCAGAACCTCTTCGGCATCCGTGACATTTTCACTGCCTAAGATACTGCTTAAATCCGTGGTAATTGTCATCACACAAATCCCCCATCTTTATTTGCACGCTAATTTTTAATTATTATAATCTTTCATCTTTTTAAGTATGTACTGTATCCAAAGGCTGTTGTCAAGTTTTTTTGACTTGAGTCATTTTAAAAACAACCAAACATACATCTACCCGCGTTCTTTACAATAAAGAACAAAGCTTTATGTATCTGTTTTTACATATCTATTTGCAAATAAAGCAAAAAATATTCTTCATTCCCTGAAAAGCAACGCCTTTGCTGCAGATTTTTCAACCTTTTATTTTGACTTGATTTATTTTTACCCGGTTTTACGGTGTGATGTAACCAACGCGGAAAAAATGCGTTTCAGGGCGTGTTACGTGAGGAGGTACTGCATGGATGCCGTGTTTCCATATTGTTTTACGGCCCAAAATCACTATGAATATATACATAACAACTTAAACAGATACTAAACTGATATCCTTACACATGTATAACTTATTAATCCTTGCAAAATACCCATTTCTTAGATATGTTTTTTTACCGAAGAATGCATTACACATTCCAACGACAAGGGGCCGATAATGAGACCTGAAAAGGACATACTGACACACATAATCAATCTGGGCCAGGAAATCACTCAGGTAAAAGATGTCGACCTGCTCCTTGAAAAAATCCTGACGGAGTCACGGAGTTTTGTGAATGCCGATGCCGGATCGATTTATGTCAAACTGGAAAACAAACTTATTTTCAGCCATGCCCAAAACACCACCCTGCAGAAAAAACTGCCCCCCGGCAAAAAACTGATTTACTCCACCTTTACTGTTCCGGTAGACAACCTCTCCATTGCCGGATACGTTGCCAACAACGGTGAAACAATCAATATAGACGATGTGTACAGCCTGCCTGATGGTGTCCCCTACGCATTCGATAAAAAATACGATGAGATCTCCGAATACCGGACCCAGTCCATGCTGTCGTTCCCGCTGAAAACTCCCCAGGACGAGATTCTGGGAGTACTGCAGCTCATTAATGCCATGGACGCCGGCGGCAACATTATTCCCTTCTCAAAAGAGGACGAACCCTTCATAATGCATTTCGCCAACTCAGCCGCAATTGCCCTTGAGCGTGCTCAAATGACGCGCGCCCTCATCCTCCGTATGCTGAGAATGGCCGAAATGCGCGACCCCAAGGAGACCGGGGCTCATGTAAACCGGGTGGGCGCCTATTCAGCTGTGATTTATGAAGCCTGGGCACTAAAAAAAGGCATATCTCAGCAGGAAATCGACAAGACAAAAGATATTCTGAGGATGGCGGCAATGCTGCATGATGTAGGCAAGGTGGCCATATCCGATGTCATTTTAAAAAAACCGGCCCGCCTGGATGTAGACGAATTTGAAATCATGAAACAGCATACCTTTCTTGGTGCAAAGCTGTTTGCCGATTCGCACTCGGAGTTCGACAAAGCGGCCTTTTACATAGCCCTTGAACACCATGAGCGCTGGGACGGCAAAGGATATCCCGGCAATGTTTCTTTCAACAGGGGTGCCGAAGCTGAGGATTTTGTATTTTCCACCGAATCGGCTCAGCCTAAAGAGGCTGAGGAAATTCACCCGTTCGGCCGTCTTGTTGCCATTGCCGACGTTTACGATGCCTTAAGCTCCCGCAGATGCTACAAGGATGCCTGGGACGAATCGGAAGTGCTTAATACGATCCGGGAAGAAACAGGGAAGCAGTTCGACCCGGACATGGTAGAGGCTTTCTTTGAAGTTATTGATGTGGTGCGCAACATCCGCAAGCAGTATCCCGACGAGGGATAAAGGACGCCCTACAACCCTATTCCCTTGCAACAATCCAGAGCAGTTCATTCGTAGCGGTTATGTTCGCAGCCGGATAGTGTGCGGCCGCTTGCAGCCGATCGCGTTGAATTTCATCGCATATTTTCTTTTTGTCCGGACCGGAGATAACGAACATCACCTGTTCGGCATGACACAAAACCGGCAGCGTCAGGGTTATCCTGTCTACAGGTTCTACTCCTGCCGGGGCCGTAGCCGGAACAACCAGTTTGTGTTGTTCTCGTAACGCATCCGACCCGGGAAAAAGCGAGGCGGTGTGACCATCGGCCCCCATCCCCAGCAACACCAGGTCGAACACCGGCATCTCACCGGGAGCACGCCCCGCCTCTTCAGTGAAAAAAGTCTGGATATGCCGCTGATACGCCGCTGCCGCATCAACGGGACGGCCGGATGTTTCCATGGGGTGAATATTCCGGGGCGGTATTTCAATGCCGGAGAGAAGGGTCTTTGCAACCATCAGATAATTACTCCGGACGTCTGTCGGCGGCACAAACCGTTCATCGCCCCAGAAGAGATGGGTTTTATGCCAGGGTAGTGTACCGCTTTTTTTTGACATCTCTGCCAGGTGTTCATACAGCAGCCGCGGGGTTGTGCCGCCCGCGAGAACCAGCGTACACAGTCCGTTTTGTTCCACTGCCCCCAGAATGCAGTCGGCGATCTTTTCAGCCCCGAAGGTACTGAGGCTTGTGAGGTCGTTGAATGTGTGCACAATGGTGTTCATTGCCGATACCTTGTTTTTACGCAGCCATTATGATATTATATATTATTTTATAGAAACTATAACGTATTTCACCGGGTGATAACAATGTCTAAATCACTTTCAGATTTGAATAAAAAAATCAAGGACGGCGAATCAGTAGTAGCCGATGCCCATGAAATACAGGAAATTCAGGATAAGGAAGACACCCAAACGACAAAGAAGGATTTTCAGGCCGTTACTTCCGGAACAAGGGGCGCGGCATTGTATTTTGCCCAGCGGCTGCCTCCTACACCAAAGAAATAGATTTATCTGACAATTCCCAACGGATCGCGCACACACGTTTGAAACTCATACTGCTACAGGACTACAGATGCCGAAAACCATACAGGAAATAAACGCCAAAATAAAAAAAGGAACGGCGGTGGTGGTTACCGCCGAAGAAATAATCGACATTGTAGAGCAAAAAGGGCCCCGCAAAGCGGCTGCCGAGGTGGATGTGGTGACCACCGGGACGTTCGGCCCCATGTGCTCATCGTCGGCGTATTTAAATACCGGTCACACAAAACCCAGGATCAAGCTGGGAGGCGGCACCTGTACCCTCAACGGCGTTCCCTGCTATACCGGTATAGCAGCGGTTGATATCCTGCTCGGCGCAACCGCCATGCCCGATAACGACCTTCGGAACACGGTCTACCCCGGCAGCTTCAAATACGGCGGCGCCCATGTTATTGAAGACCTCGTAGCAGGCAAAAGCGTTACCCTCAAGGCCTCTGCCTACGGCACGGATTGTTACCCGCGCCGCGAGATCACCACGAAAATCCGGCTGGAAGATCTGAACGAGGCGGTTCTGTTCAACCCGCGTAACGCCTACCAGAACTACAACGTAGGGGTTAATCTTTCCGGCTCTACAATCTATACCTATATGGGGACCCTGCGACCGAAACTGGGAAACGCCAACTATTCAACCTCCGGGCAACTGTCCCCGCTGCTGAACGACCCCCTGTACAAAACCATCGGCATCGGAACCCGTATTTTTCTCGGCGGCGGCATTGGGTATGTTGTCTGGAACGGCACCCAGCACAACCCGGGCATTACCCGGGGAGATAACGACGTGCCGAAGGTTCCGGGCGGCACCCTGGCGGTAATGGGTGACCTGAAAGCCATGTCACCCGATTGGCTGCGCGGGGCCAGCTTCAGGGGCTACGGGGTATCCTTGACGGTGGGTATCGGGGTCCCGATTCCCGTGCTCAATGAAGAAATTGTACGCTACACCGCGGTTAAAGACTCGGACATTTATGCACCGGTTGTAGACTTCAGCCATAATGTTCCCAATGCAATCTCAAAACCCCTTGGAGAAGTACATTACGCCGACCTGAAAAAAGGCTCGATCAACATCAACGGAAAAGATGTTCCCACCGGGGGCCTGTCCAGTTACCGCAAAGCCCGCACCATTGCCGAAACCCTTAAAAGCTGGATTCAGGACAAACGGTTCTACCTGTCGGAGCAGGTTGCCCCGCTTCCGTCGGTCGATGCCGGGATACAATGCAACATGCTGCGTGACCGCCCTGTTCAGCGGGCATAGCTGTATGCAGGAGACGGGAGTCTGTTGTGTGCTGGTGGACTGTTAGATATAGATACTATCCCGTACTCCCGGCTCACTCCACCCAATGCTTAGGTGAACGTTACCCTGGAAGCAGGAGGGTTTAAACTGTTCTCAATCCAGTCTCAAGGAGAATACAATGGATTCAATACGTGTAAAGGAGAGTCTACGGAAGTTTCTAGAAACGGTATCTTTTAAGTACCCTGCTGTCGGCTGGTATTTTTCCTCGGAGGAAATTGATAATTCATTCATCTTCAGGAAGGATACATGGGTTTGCATGTTCATGTATGTAAGAATGATGATGAATAAAGGAACAAGAATCCGTTTCTCCGGCGATAATGACCGTGCGTGCACCGGCCCAACCGAGTATTTCGGTTTTACGGAGCTTGAAGATGACGGAGGAGTCTTTATCGCGGAAACGGAACGGTTTAAAAAAGATCTTGAACTTTCCATGGCATACACCAGGGAATCGGCGGCTCTTATTCATCCGCCAAAAGGAAAATACCTGTACATGGAAAAACTCGAAAATATTGATGACGACAGGGAGATTGAGGTTGTTAATCTTTTTCCGGCGGATTACACCAACATGACAAAACTTGTAACCCTTTCACACTATGACCGGGTTGCCAATATGGATAATGTTTTGATTCCAAACGCTTCAGGTTGCCAATCCGTTTTCACCATACCCTACAATGAAAAATTCCAGGAAAATCCCAGGAGTATTATCGGTATAATGGAACCGTTGGTCAGAAATTTTGTTCCTAAAGATATGATGTCGTTTTCCGTGCCTGCAAATCGATTTGTTGAAATGGCAAATAATATCGAAGGGAGTTTTCTTGACAAAAATTTCAAGAATCCGACCGGTTACTGATCACCCACTTTTGCCCGGTTCAGCGTGGTAGGTCGGAATAAGCAACGCGAATTCCGACAAATTGATCAATCCTAAATATTGTTTTTGCGTGACACACCGTTGTTTGTTAAGACGCTCAAATTCCGTTGACAAATGGTCCCGACACGTTGAGATTGTCGCATATCGTTCTTCAATACGACCTACGGGTTGCTTTCACGACAAAGGGCGGTTTGAGAATGTTCAGATACAAGGCGAGCGCGGCCTGATGAATGAGGAGTACATGTCTGTACGTCGCAGTGAAGAAGGGCGTGCTTAACGCAGTAGATGGATGTTATCAAGCAGCCCGCTACCGGTATTTTTTCGGTTCTATGCCGAGCTTGCCAATCCGATAGTGCAGGATTCGTTGCGTGGTCTGCAGGTGCCGGGCCGTGGAAGCCACATTCCCCTTGTTTTTTTTCAATGCATCCACAATGAGCTCACGCTCATATGAGGCCACCATGTCACCCAGGTTGGCGCCTTCACTGGGCAAAAGCGCGGTGTTGGTCGCTTCCGAGGTCTGCAGCGACGGCGGCAGATTAAATCCGTGAATCACGTCGTCGACACTTGACAGCACGGCCCGCTCTATGCAGTTTTCCAGTTCGCGGACATTGCCCGGCCAGTGATACGACATCATCATATTGATCGCCGCGGTGGAAATGCGTTTAATATCTTTACGGTATACGGAGTTACACGACTGCAAAAAATGATCGGCAAGAAGCATGATATCGGATTTTCGCTCCCGTAGTGCCGGGATATGTATCGGGAACACATTCAGGCGATAAAAAAGATCTTCCCTGAACTCGCCGGCGGCAATGGCTTTCTCGAGGTTTTTACCGGTTGCGGCAATCACCCGTATATCGACGCTGATGCTCTCGGCCCCTCCCACACGCTCAAACACATGCTCCTGCAACACACGTAAGAGGCGCACCTGGACCGCCGGTGAAATATCACCGATTTCATCCAGGAATATCGTGCCCCCGTTGGCAAGTTCAAACCTTCCTTTGCGCTGCTGAACCGCACCTGAAAAAGCTCCTTTTTCGTGTCCGAACAGCTCGCTTTCAATGAGGTTTTCAGGAAGTGCGGCGCAGTTTACCGCAACAAAGGGCTTATCGATCCGCGGACTTGAAAAATGCACGGCCCGGGCTACAAGCTCTTTGCCGGTGCCGGACTCCCCCCGGATCAAAACCGTTGCGGTGCTGGCGGCAACCTGGGCTATCTGCATATACACGGTCTGCATGGCACTGCATTTCCCGATAATGTTATCGGGCTGATACAGTTCACCAAGCTGTTGCCTCAGCTTGATATTTTCCGCCAGCAGGCTTTCGCGTTCAGCGATCTGTTCCCTGATGTTGGCAACAGCTTCCGCCAGCAGATCCGCCACCAGCATTAAAAAGTTCAGGTCCTGCCGCAGTGTTTCGGTATCGACCCTGGGACAATCGATACTGATGGTTCCGATGACCAGTTGTTTATACACCACCGGAACACACAGGAATGAAATCGGTTCACCGCCCTTGCGGGACTGTGTTTTGTTTAAGAACCGTGGGTCCTGGTTGATATCATGCACAAGCTCGGGCTCTTTCGTTAATGCCACCTTTCCCACGATACCCTCGCCGAGATGGTACTGTCCCCGGCCCTTTTCTTCCTCGGTAAGTCCCTTGGATGCCTCGATAACAAAGATATCATCCGGACTGCGCAGGGTAAGCATCCCCCTGAGCATCCCCATGTCCTGCTCAAGCACAATCAGGATTTCATCAAGCACATTGGCCAGGTCGTGTCGATGCACCAGGGCGTGGGATATTTTCGCCAGGATGTCTATCTGTTTTTTGGCCCGGTTGTTGATGGCGGCAGCCGTTGACGGCGATTGATGTTCCATTACAGCACAACCCCTGTTTTCAGGATGTTCACTTGCAAAATGTATACGGCATTACTCCGTTGACAATAGCACACGGCACGGGGCAATATACCGCATGTAAACCCCGGTTGGTGCAACATATTATAATATTACATTTTTGTAATTTTTTATCAAGCAACCAACACTTTTTAAGTAAAAATCACCGCAATTTCAGTCTATTTTCCAATAAAACACGTGACATATTCTTCAATATATACGATAATAATTCGAATTGCTGTACACTTTTCAGCTAAATCACACTGCAATACCAAAACCATTATTTTTAATCAAAATAGTATAGTAATTTAACCAATATCTCATAAAAGGATCCTGTACATAATGAAACCAAAGTTCATTTTTGTAACCGGTGGAGTTCTATCTTCTTTGGGTAAAGGCATTGCGGCAGCTTCAATCGGCGCGCTCCTGGAAGCTCGGGGACTGAAGGTAACGTTTCTGAAACTTGACCCCTATATCAATGTTGACCCGGGCACCATGAATCCGTTGCAGCATGGAGAGGTATTTGTTACGGACGACGGATCGGAGACGGACCTTGACCTGGGGCATTATGAACGGTTCAGCAACGCAACAGTCGGCTCCAAAAACAATTTTACCACCGGACAGATATATGAATCGGTCATCAACAAGGAACGCAAAGGTGACTACCTGGGGGAAACGGTTCAGGTCATCCCCCATGTAACCGATGAGATCAAGCGCAAAATCATGGAGGTTGCCGATAACGTGGATATTGCCATCGTGGAAATCGGCGGTACCGTGGGCGATATCGAATCGCTCCCCTTTCTTGAAGCCATTCGCCAGTTTAAATACGATGCCGGACGCGACAATGTACTGTATATTCACCTGACGCTTGTACCCTATGTATCGGCAGCCGGACAGCTTAAAACCAAGCCCACCCAGCACAGCGTTAAGGAACTGCAGGAAATCGGTATTCAGCCCGACATTCTTATGTGCCGATCCGACAGGTTCCTGCCGTCCGACATAAAAGATAAAATCGGCCTTTTCTGCAACCTTGAACGTGACACGGTTATTACGGCCAAGGATGTCGGCTCAATATACGAATGCCCTATTCTGTTCCACAAAGAAGGACTGGATGAGAAAATAATAGAGCTTCTGAACATTTGGACCAGGTCGCCGGTGCTTGATTTGTGGGAAAAAATCGGCGAAACTCTACGCAATCCCGGCAAAGAAACCACCATTGCGATTGTGGGCAAATACGTTGACCTTGAAGACTCGTACAAAAGCCTCAACGAAGCGCTGCTGCACGGCGGCATAGCCAATAACGCCCGGGTGAATCTGAATTTTATCGATTCCGAAACAATCAACAAAGACAACTGTGCTGAAATTTTCAAAGATGCCGACGGTATCCTGGTGCCCGGCGGCTTCGGTGACAGGGGCATTTCCGGAAAAATCGAAGCCATTCGCTATGCCCGGGAAAACAAACTGCCCTTTTTCGGTATCTGCCTCGGCATGCAGCTCAGCGTTATTGAGTATGCCCGCAATGTGTGCGGTCTTGATGGAGCCGACAGCACCGAATTCGATGAGAAAACCCCTCACCCGGTCTTTTTCCTGCTGAAAGAGTGGTACGATTACCAGAAAAAAACCAAACAGATCCGCAATGAAGATTTCAACTATGGTGCAACCATGCGTCTCGGGGCCTTTCCCTGCGATTTGCACAACGATTCGTTTGCACATACAGCCTATAAAAACAAAAGCATATCCGAACGCCACAGGCACCGTTACGAGTTTAATAATGAATTTCAGGAAACGCTCGAAAAGAACGGTATGGTGGTCAGCGGCATCTGCCCTGACGCAGGTCTCGTTGAAATCGTGGAAATACCGGACCATCCGTGGTTCCTGGGATGCCAGTTTCATCCTGAATTCAAGTCCAAACCAATTGATCCACATCCGCTTTTTAAGGATTTTATTGCTGCGTGTCTATGAGCGCCATGCGTGGTTTTCAATTGCAGAAAAACTGAAGAGTAATTAAAAAACATTGCAAATAGTCACCAGGTTATGCATAATCAATAAGTTCTGCATACCGACGAAAAAACTGTATCTGTACTATGCTTTAAGCAGGCATGTACCGCACACGAACTATACACGGGTTTCACGCAATGATATGTGACGGCAAACCAAAAGAATCATGCGGTTTATTCGGTGTGTACGGCATTAACGATGCCGCACCACTGATCTACCAGGGCCTGTTCTCGCTGCAGCATCGCGGCCAGGAAGGTGCCGGGGTTGTCGTTAGTGACGGGTCGAAGATCCGCTCCCATAAAGGCTTCGGACTGGTGGGCGATGTCTTTGCCGAAAAGTCGTTCGATGACCTGCCCGGCCATATCGGTATCGGCCATGTCAGGTACTCCACCACCGGCTCCAGCCGCATTCAGAATGTACAGCCCCTGGTTGCCGAGTGTGCCGACGGAATCTGGGCAATCGCCCACAACGGCAATCTGGTCAATGCCGGAGACCTGCGCAGGATGTATCAGGAATCCGGGGCCATATTCCAGACCAGTTCAGACAGTGAGGTATTGATACATCTGCTGGCCGACCCCATGTACCGCAACCGGCCCCGCCGGGTTGAACGGGCCTTAAGTGAAATGAAGGGGGCCTTTTCGTTCCTTTTAATGACCAAAGACTCGATCATGGCCGCCCGTGATCCCCACGGGTTTCGCCCCCTTTCAATCGGCAGGCTCAAGGACGGATACATCATCACCAGCGAAACCTGCGCCCTGCCCCTGATCGGGGCGGAGTTTGTCCGGGACATCACCCCGGGCGAACTGGTTACCATCGATAAAAACGGTGTTCACAGCAGTACCTTTGCCGAGCCCGGCACACCGCTTGCCCAGTGTATTTTCGAACACATTTATTTTGCGCATCCCGATTCACTGCTTTTCGGTAAAAATGTGCATATGGTCCGATCCCGGTACGGAAAGCGCCTTGCCGAAGAATACCCGGTGGATGCAGACATCGTCATCGCGGTTCCCGACAGCGGCAATTCAGCGGCCCTGGGCTATTCACGTCACAGTGAAATCCCCCTTGATCTCGGTTTTATCCGCAATCACTATGTCGGTCGGACATTTATCATGCCCGAAGATCACCAGCGCAAAAAATCCGTTGATATCAAACTGGCGGTTCTGCCCGAGGTGGTGAAAGGCAAACGGGTGATTGCCATAGACGATTCCATTGTGCGTGGAAACACCGCGTCCAAACGCATATCCTATCTGAGGGAAGCCGGTGCCAGGGAGGTTCACTTCCGCATTTCATGTCCGCCGATTAAATATCCCTGTTTTTACGGTATCGACTTCCCCACCAAAAAGGAGCTGGTGGCCTCATCCAAGTCGATTGAGGACATACGCCGGATGCTGGGCGCCGACAGCCTGGGTTATATCAGCCTCGAGGGTCTGTTGTCGCCCTTTGAAAATAAGGATGATTTTTGCACGGCCTGCTTCACCGGCCGCTATCCGGTTGAAGTTGCGGACGATCAATGCAAAAAAATGCTCGAACACTATTGAGTATAAACTGAAACACAATAACACTATGAGATCTATATCCCTATGCCGAAAAGAACCGACATAAAAAAGATAATGCTCATCGGCTCCGGGCCTATCGTCATCGGACAGGCCTGTGAATTCGACTACTCGGGTGTACAGGCCTGTAAAGCGCTGAAAGAGGAAGGCTTTGAAGTGGTGCTGGTCAACAGCAATCCGGCCACCATCATGACCGATCCCGAATTTGCCGACCGGACCTACATTGAACCGCTGCATAAAGATATTCTGGTGGAAATCATACGCCGCGAACGCCCCGACGCGTTGCTGCCCACCCTTGGCGGACAAACGGCCCTGAACCTGGCCCTTGAGCTGCACCACGACCATGTGCTTGAGCGCTATAACGTTGAAATGATCGGCGCCCGTGCCGATGTTATCAGGAAAGCCGAAGACCGCGACGAGTTTAAGAAGGCCATGACGTCCATCGGCCTTGAAGTACCGAAGAGCGCATCGGCCTACTCCATTGAAGAGGCCCGTAAAATCCGCGATGAAATCGGAAACTACCCGCTTATTATTCGCCCCGGTTTCACCCTGGGAGGCACCGGCGGCGGCATAGCCTATACTGCCGAGGAGTTTGAGGAAATCGCCGCACGCGGTATTTTTTACAGCCCGTCCAATGAAATCCTGGTAGAGGAATCGATACTGGGATGGAAAGAGTTCGAGCTCGAGGTTATGCGCGACAGGAAAGACAACTGCGTCATAATCTGTTCCATTGAAAATCTCGACCCCATGGGTGTTCATACCGGCGACAGCATAACCGTGGCCCCGGCCCAGACCCTGACCGACCGTGAATACCAGATCATGCGCGACAAATCCCTTGCCGTCATGCGCGAAATCGGCGTTGAAACCGGCGGATCAAACGTACAGTTCGCGGTAAATCCTAAAGACGGACGCCTGGTCATCATCGAGATGAACCCCCGGGTTTCGCGTTCCAGTGCGCTGGCTTCCAAGGCCACCGGCTTTCCCATTGCCAAAATTGCGGCAAAGCTTGCCGTCGGGTACACCCTTGATGAAATCATCAATGACATAACCCGCGAAACACCGGCCTGTTTTGAGCCGTCGATTGATTATGTTGTTACCAAGGTTCCGCGTTTTGCATTTGAAAAATTCACTGCGGCGGAGGACACCCTCGGGACCCAGATGAAATCGGTGGGCGAGGCTATGGCCATCGGTAAGACATTTAAGCAGTCGTTCCAGAAAGCAGTCCGGTCCCTTGAAATCGGCCGGGCCGGATACGGCGCCGACGGCAAGGACGCCCCCTTTGATTCCCTTTCCGACGATGTTCTCAAGGAAAAACTCCGCAAGCCCAATGCCTCACGCCTGTTCATGCTGCGGGCGGCGTTTAAGCGCGGCTGGAGCGTTGAGACCGTTTTTGAGCTGACTGCCATCGACCCCTGGTTTCTCGGGCACCTGGAAGAACTGGTCTGTTTTGAAGATGAGATAGCTTCAGCCAAAGACCTTGCAACACTTAAAAAAGATATTCCTCTCTTTCGGCAGATCAAGGAGATGGGGTATTCCGACCGGCAGATTGCTTTTCTTCTCAACACAACGGAAGAAGAAGTGCGTAAGACCCGTGAAGAAATCAGCCTGCTGCCGATCTACGGCCTTGTTGATACCTGCGCTGCTGAGTTCAAGGCCTACACCCCATACTTTTATTCCACCTACGGCGATGTTGATGAAAGTATGCCCGGCGATAAACTCAAGGTCATGATCATCGGCAGCGGCCCCAACCGTATCGGCCAGGGAATCGAATTCGACTACTGCTGTGTGCATGCGTCCTTTGCTCTTCGTGATGCCGGCTTTGAGACCATTATGGTCAACTGCAACCCCGAAACCGTCAGTACCGATTATGACACCAGCGACAAGCTGTATTTTGAACCGCTTACCCTTGAGGATATTCTGCACATTTACCATCGCGAAAAATGCTGGGCCGCCATTGTGCAGTTCGGCGGACAGACACCGCTTAATCTCGCACACGATCTTGAACAGAACGGTGTTAATATTATCGGCACCAAGCCTTCGAGCATCGAGGCCGCTGAAGACCGCGACTATTTCCAGAAGCTTGCATCGCGCCTTAACGTCAGGCAGCCGGATAACGGCATCGCGCGCAGTCTTGAAGAGGCTGAAAAAATCGCCGGGTCCATCGGGTTTCCGGTGCTGTTGAGGCCCTCCTTCGTACTGGGCGGGCGTGCCATGGTTATCGTGTATGACATGGACGGCCTGCGTCAGTATATGGCTGAAGCCGTAGAAGTGTCCGACCAGCGCCCGGTTCTGATCGACCGCTATCTCGAAGATGCAATCGAGGTGGATGTCGACTGTATTTCCGACGGTGAAACCTCTGTGCTGGGCGCCATTATGGAGCACGTTGAACTGGCCGGTGTGCATTCCGGCGACAGCGCCTGTGTGATACCCTCACCGTCCCTGTCGGAAATTGTAAAGGACAAGATACGGGACTATACCTTTAAGATGGCCCAGGGCCTCGAGGTAAAAGGCCTTATGAACATACAGTACGCCATTAAGGACGAAGAGGTCTATGTTCTTGAGGTGAATCCCCGGGCTTCCCGGACTATCCCCTATGTGAGTAAATCCATCGGCGTACCGCTCGCCAAGCTTGCCTCGCTTGTTATGGCCGGTCATAAGCTCAAAGACCTTGGGTTCACGGAAGAAGTCGTTCCCCGTTTTCACACGGTCAAGGAAGCAGTATTCCCCTTTGTTAAATTTCCCGGCATCGATGTGGTGCTGACTCCTGAGATGAAGTCAACCGGCGAAGTCATGGGTATTGATGTGTCGCACGGCATATCATTTCTCAAAAGCCAGATTGCCGCCGGAAATTCAATTCCACAATCCGGCAACATTTTTCTCAGTGTTCGCGATTCCGACAAGCAGGCCCTTATTCCTCTTGCGCATAAGCTGGATGAACTGGGTTTCACCATTTATTCAACCCAGAAAACCAGCACCATCCTGCGCGACAACGGCATTCAGACCCGGGCGCTGTTCAGAGTTTCCGAAGGCCGCCCGAGTGTTATCGACCTGATCGAGGAAAAAACCGTCGGCTGGATCATCAACACCCCGTCCGAAGGTGCTGCTCCCAAGCGCGATGAAGTAAGAATCCGGGCCCATGCCGTTATTCGCGGCATACCCATTACAACGACTATCGACGGTCTCAAAGCCGCGATACAGGGACTTGAAACCCTGAGCCAGGTACAGCAGATGGAGGTGTGCAGCTTGCAGGAATATCACCGTCACGCTCCCCCGTTGCATTTAAAGGACGTGAAACTGGACATCAACAAACAAACCGGTGCAGCATAGAGCAGCCGGAACTTTTAAAAGGTATTGGACGACACCATGAAACACAACCGGCACTGGAAGGAAAAACGAGAGAAAAAATCGTTTCTGGCCCTTGAAGACGGAACCATATACCGGGGCTATTCAATAGGCGCACCCCGTGACTGCCTGGGTGAAGTCGTATTCAATACCGGCATGACCGGCTATCAGGAAATTATCAGTGACCCGTCCTACAACGGACAGATCGTCACCATGACCTACACCGAAATCGGTAATACGGGCATCAACCAGGCCGACATGGAATCGCGCAAGGGTTTTGCCAACGGCTTTATTATTCATGAACTGAACGAGCCCAGTAATTTCCGTTGTGAAGAGTCTCTGACCGATTTTTTAAAACGTCAGGATATTCCGGCCCTGGCCGGTATCGATACCAGGGCTCTCACCAGCAAGCTGCGTGATAAGGGAACCCTGAAAGGCTCTATTTGTGTAGCCGGTGATACGGCAGCCGACAAGGCTGTTGAACAGGCCTGCGCATGGGAAGGCCTCGACGGCCAGGACTATGCCGCCCGGGTTACCTGTAAAAAGCCGTTCACCTGGGATGAAACCGGTGAGCTCACCTGCTCCTGGGGCATCAGCGACACCCTGCCCCCGGCGGACCTGAGCATTGTAGCCTGCGATTTCGGTATCAAGTGGAATATCCTGCGCCAGATGCGCCTGTCCGGCATGAACGTAACGGTGGTGCCCGCTAAAACCACGGCCGAAGAAATCCTTGCGTACAAGCCCCAGGGAGTTTTTCTTTCCAACGGCCCGGCCGACCCTGCCGGCGTCAAGTATGCTGTTGAAACGGCCCGCACCCTGCTGGGCAAAGTGCCCCTCATGGGTATTTGCCTCGGACACCAGATACTGGGACTGGCCGTCGGCGCCGACACCTACCGGCTCAAGTTCGGACACCACGGATGCAACCATCCGGTAAAAGACCTTAAAACCGGCCAGGTGGAAATCACTTCACAAAACCATAACTTTGCCGTCGACCTGAACACCATCGATAAAAATAAAATAGACGTTACCCATATCAACCTGAACGACCAGACCACCGAGGGCATCGAGCACAAACAGGAGCCCATGTTCTCCCTGCAGTACCACCCCGAAGCCTCCCCTGGCCCACACGACTCGGCCTATCTTTTCGACCGCTTCCGCAAACTGATCGAAGAGGCATAGCCTGTGCATTCTTCATGGGCTGTGAAATATATCAGCAGGCAACAGCAACAAAACATGGCGTATACGGAGATACCTTCATACGTTTGCTCATGCAAGTGCATTGAAACTCTTTACTCTCCGACTCCATGCGATGCCCGGCAAAAACGGTAAACGGTAAAAAGCTCATTGCCCGACGAACTCAACGGTTTGCGCATGGACTGACCCAGCAATGCCTCTATATCATCCCTGTTTTTTGCATTGACTACAATATAGTCAATATCAAGGTTGATCAGAGAGAGTAGCTCGTGCCGATTGTCAGGAAAACACAGCGGCAAGCTTCTATCGCTGCGACAGGTAAGCTGATTGTATACATGGACACGTTCGTAATCGTAAAACGCCTGATACGTTCTATAGTCACACAAAATAGAGGTATTGTACTTATCGGTACTTTCTCTAAGGTCAAACACGGGTTGTGAGGCAATGCCCATATCCCAATAGGTGAACATTCTATACAGCGCAGAATAGCCTCCTGACTGAGTCAGAACATATACCGAACCCAGCGCTATACCTCCCACCAGTGCAGTACAAAACCATCTTACAAGATTCCGTGGAAACAGTTCATTCAGCATCACAATAAACAGCAGGAGAGACGCAAAATAAATGCTGAAATGCGGCATATTAATCATATAATCGGCTGTAACGATAAGCGGTGCATACATTGTTTTTGTACTTTGCACACGATCGAACTGGATAAGCAGCTGCCAGCCCAGCGGAATAAAAAGCGAGGCAAAAACCGCAACACAAAGCAGTTTCCGAGCCCAAACCTTTCCTTCCCGCCAGCTCCGCACGACAAAATAAGCCCATAGTAAAACAAATACCAGTGCAACCATGGAAATTACCGTACGATTATAAAGCAGCATATAAATATTCGCAGTTATTGGATTAACCGTTCTCTCAAATGGGAAGTCGGCCCAGCCATAATAGGCCCTGAGCACAAAAGCATAAAGAGCATACATGCCCAGCAACACAACCATTCTGAATTTCGCAGGCGGGCGGTACACACAATAAAGAACCAGCAGTATTGCGTTGAAAATAAGGGCTTCCTCTCGTACACAAAATATGCAGAACACCCACAGCAAAAATTCCCTGAATGGCCTATTATATACAATGGCCAGCACAACCATACTGAAGAATGGCACAAACAGACTATATGGCTTCGCATCATAGGCTATGGCCCGCATTGTTCCGGGATACAGTATATAAGAAGCAACGAACAGCAGTAAAAACAGTCTTCTTTTTTTGCCCATCAGTAGCGGTATAAAACTCACATACACTAACGGCAAAAAATACAAAAACGCAATAAAAGCAAAAACTGTCGGTACATAGGGGACAATTCCATAAAGAGCCCCATATACATATTTTATCGGTTCAAAATGTATAGAACGATGCAGCGACCCGATTCCGTCGTAGCTGCGGTGGCGAAAAATATTATATCCTTGCGGATTCAGGGTATACCGTGGATGAGCTTGATGGTCGAGCAGCTTGGAAGCAAACTGCATATAGTAGGGAAAATCCCGAATCTGATAAGCAAGTGCCCGGTATTTCATGTGGCAAAACAGCACACCGGCAATAACGACAATGCAAAACAGCACTACAAGCTTTATTCTCATCGTACTAAAACGCCTTACAAGGTGTTGTGTATGAGTATGGCCTGTGGTTGTTGCGAAGTTTCATTATTACATGGAGCGTTTTCTTCTGACTCCATTGTCTTTTCACCGCAGATGACAAGACAATGGAGAAGTAGACGCTTTCGTCTTATAAACGGATTCACTCCGAATTGCTTAAATGCTGTTCAGCCGATGATCCTGCATTTATAGAGGGTCACACGGCCGGAGGCTGTGGTTTTGAAATTTTGTTAAAATACGGCAACCGGGGGGAGTATTACATCCAACAGCGCTTCGGGGGGGATCCCCTTCTCCAACCCAAACCGCGTCCCTTCATCTTCGGTCATAACCCACTGGGCCCATTGCCCGTGCAGCCGGTGCTGCAGTTGCTTGTCGGCGGGACTGATGTCACCATCTTTTTTACGGTTGAGCATATCGGCGTAGGTACTGAAAAAGGTATCGGTCATGGCTTTGAAAAACGGAAAGGCCTCCTGCTCAAGGGAGAAAAAGTAGATACCGGCATGGCTGCCCACCGGACAATTGCGGTACTTCGACTGGAAGAACTGAACCCGGACATCCCGCAGTTTGTTATAATCCTGACCGTGGTCTTCACAGGTTTTACGTATATTAAGCGCAAAAACTTCGCTTTCTGCTGAAGCATCGAAGTAAGGAAAAATATCGGTACCCCCGGCAAGAACCACGTAGTCCCCGGCAATGTTTGCCCGCAGTTCGATATAGCTTTTCGGTATGCGCGGATTGTTGGGAAACAGGTTTATCTCCAAAACCAGGCACTGCATTTTATCGACGTTGTTTTCCATCTTTTCCGCCAGCACCGGGGGCGTGTCGATCACCAGGTCGCAGTAGGCCGCACTGGCCTTTTCAAGCACCGGGCCGCGGGATACTGTTGCACTGAGTGCGCCGAGTGGCGTCGACCAGGATTGCATTTCAAAATCGCTGTCCGGGTTGTATGTTTTACAGTAGCGTTCAAAAACCGTTTGGGTTTCCTGCAAATAGTCGATAATCGTTTGTGCCTGCATCATGACGTCCTTCACTAAAATGAGTAAATATACTCCCGCAGTGCGGAAGGCATTATGTAGCTCCCAGAGGGAAGCGGAATATCATAGTTTCAATGCCACATTGATCACTGAAAGTATTTACCTTTAATGAGTTACAGGCTTCCTTAATCCCATTGCAACGCAGCCGAGTGCAACGATTTCAGGAGGAAACAAGGGTCGACATGTTTGAGCCCCGTTCTTCAGGGGCGAGTTTGTTGACCCGCCGACTGAAATCGTGCCGCGAGGGTATCCCGCCT
>JANQGV010000208.1 GCA_028282925.1 Thermodesulfobacteriota bacterium | reverse complement strand
AAAAAAGCTGGTTTGTCTTGTGCCGATCCGAATAGGGAGGGTCCTCCTGTAGGGAAAGCTAAAAGGGTTAGAGCGGTATTAACTTTTGGATTTGAAAATAGTCCCGAATCAGCCGAGTGTTTTGCTGCGGGCCTTATTGCTACTGTGAAAGCATGTGGTGGTTTTCGCGAAAATTCCCATAATTATGTTGGCAAAGACGAGATACTTAATCTAGTAGCAACTTTAAAGTCTCTCGGGGTTTCTTTATCTGAAGATGGTTCTTTAGCACCGCTTGTCCTTGACGAACTTGCAGGTAAAAGACTAACAGAAGCATTAGAAATTTACATCGAAAGAGCTAAAAAGGGCATAGAAGATGCTGCACTTGTTGTAGGAACAAGTAAAGACTTGATGGAAGCAGTTGCAGCTCATGTTTTACAAGAGCTATGGGGGCAATACCCAAATACAGCAAATTTCCCCACTCTTTTAGGGCCGGCATTCACGGCATTGGGATTATCAACAACAGCCGACAAAGAAGAACGTGGTGAACACCCGAGGAAAAACGTGGAAAGAAAGATGTATGCTCTCGCGTGTTCAATTAATAGGTTAAGAAATAAACAGGGTACGGGACATGGAAGACCATGGTTGCCAGATATAAGCACTGACGAAGCTAAAGCATCAATTGAATTTATTGGAATAATTTCGGAAAGGATGCTAATCGAGTTGAAGAAAAAGGGGCATGATTTGAGGAGGTCAGGTGGAATGTGAGGCTACGCACTAATTATTAATAATGTGGTTTAAGATTTAAGCTGTATTTCATGAAAGAGAGGCCATGAATGACATCGTTAGAAAATATTCCTGTAAAGTATACTGATTTGATTAGTGAAATAGAAACAGGGCAAGTTAAAATTCCACAATTCCAACGCAAGTTTGTTTGGGATATTAATGCATCCGCAAAGCTATTGGATAGTATAATTAAAGGTTATCCTATAGGCACATTTATCTATTGGAGAACGCATGAAAGATTACGGGCTATTCGTAATCTTGGAAATATTACATTACCTGAGCCTAAAGATGGTGAGTATATTAATTATGTTTTAGACGGCCAGCAACGACTGACTTCTTTGTTTGCTGCATTAAAGGGATTACAAATCAATATTGAAGATGAAAAAACATCTGATTACTCTAAAATGTATGTTGATTTAACGGCAGCAGATGATGATGAGATTATTGTTACAGATATAACAGGCAGGGAAGAATACACGTTCATTAAGGTAACGGCTTTAATGGAAGGTAGTTTGGTGAAACTAGCATCATTTCCAGAAAAATATCACACAAGGCTAGAGAGATATAAAAAAATCATTCAATCCTATACTTTTTCAATAATTAATCTAAAAAATGCTTCTATTGATGTAGCAACCGAAGTTTTTACTCGATTGAATGTGGGAGGAAAAGCGCTAACTTTATTTGAAATTATGGTTGCTAAAACTTATGATTCAGAAAGAGAGTTCGACCTTGCAGAAAAATATGATGAATTTAAACAGGAGCTAAGCAATAGTCGGTATGACACACTTCCATCAGCTACAGTACTTCAAGTAATTTCAATATTACTTGAAAAAGATTGCAGTAGGAAACAAATATTAAAACTCGAAAAACAAAAGTTTATTGACATTTGGCCGGAAGCTATTGATTGTATTAAAAGAAGCGTCGATTTTTTTAGAGGTTATGGCATAGCTGTAAGCCGTATTTTGCCCTATAACGCGCTCATCGTTCCATTCAGTTATTTCTTCTATCTTAATAAAAACAATCCAAAGGGGCAGATGAAGAAAAGGCTGGAAGATTTTTTTTGGCGAGCATCTTTGGGTTTTAGATATTCCTCAGGTGTGGAAAGTAAGCTAGCGCAAGATATTGAAAAAATTGATAAAATAATTAATGATGAATTGCCAAAATATGAGTGGTCGGTTAACATTGATGAAGAGTTTATTGAGAAGCATGGTTGGTTCAGTACAGGAAGGGCGTTTATTAAAGGCATTCTTTGTCTTTATGCTAAACAAAAGCCTAAATCATTTGACAACAACCTTGATGTTATTATGGATAACAGTTGGCTTAAAATAGCATCTAGTAAAAACTACCACCATTTCTTTCCAAAATCTTGGCTTAAAAAGAAATGCAAGGATTGGGATTATTTTTTTGTAAACCACATTGTAAACATAACAATTGTTGATGATTTTCTAAATAAACGCACTATAAAAGAAAAATCACCCGGAAAGTATATAAAACAATTCAGTAGGCATAATGATGAATTGAAGAAGACAATGAAATCGCACCTGATTGATATTGATAAGGATGGAGTTTGGGAAGATGATTATGAAAAGTTTTATCATTCAAGGTTGAAGCGTATTTCTAAAGCCTTAAATAAATTAATGATACCACAAGATGACGTCTCAAATACGCATTTAGAATCTTATGTTGATATAGAGGAACCTGAAAGCGCTGTAGTTAATGAATAAAATTCGGAGCCAAACCTCCCTATGCACTAAGCGGTGTAGTTGGATTTCGTAGCTTTTACATATAATGATACACCCGGGGCGTTTTGAAAAATTCAAGGCGCCCCGGTTTTTTTATCTTTACATTCCATAGCTGATGCCGCTTTGTTTGAGCAGGGGCAGGCGGTAGAGGGTGAGGGAGTCGTTGCCGGCCATGTACCTGTCTGCCCGTGCTTCGATGGTGGAGAGGTTCATCTTGAGCTTGGTATAGATGATCTTCAGGCAGTAGAGCACGTCTTTGCGATTGGTGAGAATTTCCGCTTTTGATTCCACAATGGCTGCTCGGTAGCGGTGGCCGCGGTGGTCTCCGTCGACTACTTTGAACGACGCCCGTGGATTTTTTTCGATGCAGGTGTTCATGCGGCCGCCGTGGCTGGTGCCGGTGTACAGATGGGTTTCATCTACGGCAAAAGATGTTTCCACGCCGTAAGGCTGACCGTCGTCGACGGCAAGCAGTGTACCCCATATCTGGTCGTCCATAAGTTGTCTGATTTCTTTGTCTGTCAGTACTGGTCCCATTATATTTTATCCTTTATAAAGCGTTTGATGATTTGTATGGTGTGTACACCATGAAATTGCCTTTCCCCCGATTTTGCTATGGAAACCATTTTATCAGATGATCGGCGATATCACAAGGCAGGCTGGTGCGGCTTGACAAGCAACGGGTGAAAGGGTAGACCTGATGCTGTATGCATCAAGGGGTATCACCATTCAAAGGGGGAGAGTATGACCATCTTCAATTTTATAAAATTTGTCATTATACTGATGTTGCTGATGGGGTTTGTTTTTATCGGGGCCGGGGCCTGGAAAATTCGATCGGCTTACAGATTTTCTCAAAACGCTGAAAAAACAAGCGGCACCTTTGTGGGCTATCAGGAGGTGCAGCAGGATTCGCGTATTGAGAACGCTTCCGGGTTTAAGATTAAAGTTACCGAGAAGCATGCCTTGTTTAAGTATACCGATGCGCAGGGGCGAACCCGCACTATAACGGGGCCGGATGTTGTGGTTTTTGAAAGCCTTAAAAGCGGCGACCCGGTTGATATTCTGGTGTCGCCCCATGACCCTGAAAATGCGCGGCTGGCCGACCCCTACTATCTGTACGGCGGGGGTGGGTATTTGTGCCTCGGCGGGCTGGCGGCCATTTTCGTGCTGTTTACGGCGTATAAAACAATTCCGCTCATCGGGGTGCTGCAGGGGATAGGCCGGATGAGGCTACCCCTGGGAGACCTGATTATTGTGGGCGGCGGGTTTATCGTGCTTGCGGGGGCCCTGATGGGTTTCGGCACCTGGCTTATAATGAAGCGTCAGGACCCGGCCTTGATACAGGCCATGGAAGCAGGCAGGTTTGATGAAGCGCGAACGCTGGCTTTGCAGGGCCGGGGAATCGAGGGGAAAAATGCGGCCGGGGAACCGGCCCTGATTGTGGCGCTTCAGAAAAACAGGCCCGAAGTGGCCCGGGCTATTCTCGACAACCCCCTGGTGAGCACCCATGTGGTGGCCGCCGATGGAACGTCGGGCCTCGCGCTGGCGGCATCAAGGGGCGACCATAATACCCTGGCAATGATGCTGGACAGGGGTGCTGAGACCTTCGGCCTTGACCCGTTCGTGGTACATGGGTTGATCAAAAGGGGCGACCCGGAAACGCTGGCTGTTATCGTAAGCAGCAGTTTTGACCTGAATGCGGAATTTGCGGGTCTGACCTTCGGCGACCATGCCGTGATGAGCGGCAGGGTGGATATGGTGCGGCTGATGCAAGATCAGGTAGCCCATTTTGAGGCCCCCCGGTCGTTTATTGCCCTGGTGTTTGATGATGCCGATGCACTGGCGCTGGAAATGAAAAAACCGGATGCCTGCACCAAAAAATTCAACCGCCTTACCCTCTCGCAATTTGCTGAAAAAATCGGTAAAACGCAGGTGCTTGCGAGTGCCGGGGGATGCAATGAGGCCACGGGGCGTACACCAGTCTTCCGTTAATGTTGGTTTTCCGGCAGCCTCCCAGGTGCCCCTTGCCCGAAAAACCCCGTTTTCAGCGGCCACCAATCGTTTTAACTATTCAAAATAACTTCTTTTTTTATTTCAAAAATATTATTAATACGTTTTATGTAATATTTATAAGAAAATATTAATACAGACTAGTACTTTTTCCCCAAAGAAACGTAATACCCGTTTCCCTGAAAAATACGAACTAAATTCAGCATATTGCCCGATTCTATTCCTTTGCCCGATGTGGCACATTGAAGAATATCAGGAAATAAGTCCTGAACCCACATGTATAAACAGGGGGGAATCCCAAGGAGGTATGTTATGAAGAAAACCGTTTTTTTGACAATTGTGCTGTTTATGTTGAGTGCCGCCGCTGCTTTTGCCTGTGAGTGCAATACCTGCACATCATGGGAATGTCTCGATGCCTGCGAGAAAGTCTTTTTTACAACGGCCCGTTACGGGAACCAGGAAAATCCCGCCCAGACCTGGGAGTTGGCCATATGGGAGCGTACAGACACAGGGGAAGAGATACGCGCCCAGGATGATTATGAGTTCCCTAATGGCAGCCGGGTGCCCTTTTCCCTTACCTACGATGCTGAAACAGGGCAGTTGACCTATGTGTTGGGTAATAAAACACTGGTCTACACCTTTGACGACCCACTGTTTGATACCATCCTGATATTTGCCAAGGGCAATCAGAACGGCAACGATGTGTGGCTGGACAGAATTTATATAAACGGCGACGACCAGTGCGACCTCAGGACAAACGGCGGTTATGTGGGCTTGAAGAAGCTTGTGAACCCCCGGCAGGACTTTGTGATTACCGGGAAGGTGGCCCTGTACTGGGATGAAGAGCCGTTGAACGAAGTGCCCGGCTTTCATATCATGCTTATGGACTGTGAGATATTGACCGCTGTTACCCTGGCGTCTTTTGAGGCCAGCGCGGGCAGCGGCCAGGTAAAGCTGGAGTGGGAAACCAGTGATGAAACCGATAACCTGGGTTTCAATGTCTATCGTGCTGCGGAAGCCGAAGGGTTCTATGAGCAGGTAAACGAAAGCCTGATTCTTTCAAAAGTGGGCACCGGGATCGGCACGACCTATGATTTTACCGACCGGGGTGTGCAGAACCGGGAAAACTACTTCTATATGCTTGAAGATGTAGATATTTTCGGGGTGAAAACACGGCACGGGCCGGTGGAGGCCACGCCCCTGCTGTTGTACTCGATTTTTAAATAGCAGGTTGTTTTTTAAAAAAGTGAAACCGGCATTCACCCGATAGTGAGTGCCTAGAGGAACCAAAACGCCACATGTCATGTAATGATGTGTGGCGTTTTGGTATGCCGCGCTATAGGGACACTTCTCGGTAGTTGCCCGTTTTTGCAAACCGTAAGCGGGCGGGCACCCTTCGACTCCGCTCAGGACAAGCAGAGACCCGCCCCTTGAATGATTTTTGGTGAAAACTTTTTGTAATAAACGAAGAAGGGGATTACTCTTGTTTAATGGTTCTGCCGAAGAATTTTACCTCAATTTCAGGCTGGTTTTCATTGTCGGTGGTGATGATAACGCTGCCCTTTACCATGGGCTTGTTGAACTGTTCGTTCAGCCGGGCATGAATGATGTATTCCGATCCTTCGGTGATGATTTCGGTTGCCAGTTCGAGGTTCTCAATTGTTGAGGTGACGCTGCGGATGGAGAAAGAGGTGTCGTTGGCAGTGGACAGATGAATTGTGCGGTCGAGGGCTTTGCCGGGAGATATCATGCCGAACGAGACCTGATGAGGCTGCACGCGGATGGGGCCGGTGATCTCACCGTATATGAACATTTTAAGCCTGGAAATTTCAGGATGTGTCGTTGCAAAAGTAATTTCTTCACGGAAACGTCCCACCGGCATACCCGGAAGCAGGTCAAACCGGATGTTTTTGTCCGTGTTATTATCAAACCCGGTGGAGTTCGTTTCTACATTGATGTAATTGCTGCTTGAGGTTGCCGAGGTGATGGCAGCCTTTTTTTTGTCTTCGCCTTCAAGGGCGGCATATTTAGTGATGGAGGTGCCTTTAGGCTGCTTGCCGAAATTAATACGCCGGGGTTTTGTTATGAGCAAAACCCGCACATCGGCTTTAATGTTCAGCTTAACCGCTTTATTGCGGGGGTCGTTTGTGTAAACGATGATTTTTTTACTGGTCGGGCCGGGTATGCTTCCAGCGCTGAAGGTAACGCTGATTTTGCCCTCTTTGCCCGGTTCAATTTTCCTTGACGATGCCATGGCTGCAGTGCAGCCGCAGGTGGATTTGATTTGCCTGATTCTTAGCGTTGCAGTCCCGGTGTTCTTGAAGGTAAATGCATGATCCAGTTTCAGATTTTGGATAACACTGCCGAAATTGTGTGTGGTTGCTGAAAAGGAAACAGCAGGGGCATCAGATGCAGCGGCTGCACTTTTGAAGAAGAGAAGTACATAAACCAGCACCATAATGGAGGTAGAGCGTCTCAATAAAATCTTGGTGTGAGTAAAATGTTGTTTTATGTGTGACATAGTTGTTTTGTTGGCGTGTGGGGATTCCAATTATGAGAAATTATAATATATAATATTGATTTTGCCAATACGTTGATTTACTATATAAAGAGTAATATGCCAAATAACGTGAATGACGGAGACGGTATGAAAAGCGTAACAATTGATGCTCAAGGGCTTGCCTGCCCCCAGCCGGTGGTGCTGACCAAAAAGGCCCTGGCAGAGTCTGACGGGCATATTGTGGTGCTGGTGGATTCTGAAAACGCTCTTGAAAATGTAACGCGCCTGGCCAACAGCATGGGATGCGCAGTAGGTGTGGTTGATAAAGGGAGCGGAGTGGCTGAAATTCGGATACAGAAAGAAGAGTGTGTATGTGAAACGGCGGTTATGCCGCAGGAAACGCCCTCTGCCTCTTCGCAGGGTGAGTTTGTGTTCCTGCTTGATTCCGACTATATCGGCACCAACAGGGAACTGGGTAAGGTGCTGGCGAACGGATTTCTGAATGCATCGCTGAACCTCGAAAACAAGAAAAGCTCAGTTGTCCTGATCAGCAACGGTGTGCGACTGGCAACTGAAGGGTCCTATGCCCTTGAGGTATTGGAAAAAGTGAGCGATAACGGGGGCAAAATATTAATCTGCGGCACATGCCTGGATTTTTTCAAAATCAGGGACAAGGTGCGGGTCGGCACAATATCCAATGCCCTGGAGATATTGGAGTGCTTGACCGGGGCGGGAAAGGTGATCAAGTTCTAGAGTAGTGAATTTTTACCCTAACCCTATTGGCGGGCCTATACTATGAATGGGTAGCTGTGGGGTGAGCAGCTTTTAGCTTTTCATGGGAAGAACGGGTTGCTTTTTACTGGTTGTATTTTCTTTGCTTGCTCCAAAGAAAAGAAACAAAAGAAAAGGCACCCTGCAACTTGATCCCGACATCCTTCGGGATTTCCCTCGCGGCACGATTTCAGTCGGCGGGTCAATAAACTCACCCCTGAAAAACGGGGCTCAAACATGTCGACCCTTATCTCCTCCTGAAATCGCTGCACTCGGCTGCGTTGCAACGGGAGAATACACAACAGTTTTTATTATCCAGGGTTGTTTTATATTACAAATTTTTGATGTGAAAATATCTATAACGTGTGTGAAGGTGCTATGTCTGAAGCGTTAGAGCTGGTAAAAACAGTCAAATCCGCCGGTTGAGCCGCCAAGATATCTCCAGGGGACCTGGAGGAAGTGCTGGCTGAATTCGGTTTGCAGACCGACGACCGTTTGCTGACAAAAATGGACAGCAACGAAGATGCCGCAGTTGTGCGTTTTCCGCCCGGGAAAGCACTGGTGCAGACGGTTGATATTCTTACGCCCATTGTAAACAACCCCTATTGGTTCGGGCAGATTGCCGCAGCCAATTCACTGTCGGACGTGTATGCCATGGGTGGGCAGCCCTATGCGGCCATGAATATTGTCTGCTTTCCCATCGATGCCATGCCCAAAGAGGTTTTGCGGGATATCCTGACCGGCGGCATGGATAAAATGAAAGAAGCCGGAGCCGTGCTGGCCGGGGGACACAGTGTAAAGGACGCCGAGATCAAGTACGGGCTGTCCGTGTCCGGTATTGTAGATCCGGAGCGGGTCGCAACCAACCGGGGACTGCAACCGGGAGATCAGCTCCTGCTGACCAAGCCCATCGGGGCCGGTGTGCTTTCGACCGCATTGAAGGCCGATTTTGACGAAGACGGGACCCTTGAAAAGGAACTGTACCGCTGGTGCGCCCGGCTGAACAGGGCCGGGGCAGACGTGATTGAAAAGTTGGCACTCACAGCCGCAACCGACATTACCGGGTTCGGGCTGGGCGGACATCTGCTTGAGATGGCCAGGGCTTCAGGGGTGGCCATTGACCTGTGGTCCGGCAAAGTGCCGCTTATGGAGCGAACCGCTGAGCTGGCCGGTATGGGGTTGCTGCCCGGCGGCAGCTTTGCCAACAAGCAGTTTTGCGGATCGCTGGTTGGTATTGCCAAGCAGGTCGATGCAATTATTTCCGATATCATGTTTGACGCCCAAACCTCGGGTGGTCTGGTGCTGGCGGTTCCAAAGAGTAAAATTGATCGGGCGCGGGACATGCTGTTGCAGGCCGGAGACCTGGCCGAGCATATCGGGGAGGTTGTTGCCTGGCAGGAAGGCCGGGCAAAACTGGAAGTGCGATAAACGCTCTCCTGTTCAGGCCGGGCGTGATGACACACCATTATTTTTTAAGGTATGAAGCATGATTAAAGTAGACATACCCGACTTTGGGCGGCTTGAGCTGGAAAATCTGGTGCTGGACTATAACGGCACCCTGGCCCTGGACGGCGCGGTATTGCCCGGCGTGGCTGAGTTGCTGCAGGAACTGGCAGAGGAACTGGAAATACATGTCCTTACAGCGGACACGTTCGGTACCTGCAAGCAGGCGCTGGAAGGGTTGCCGGTCAAGGTGTCGGTGCTGGGGAGAAGCCCCGAGGATGAAGCCAAGCTTGATTATGTTGAAGAATTAGGTGTGGATTCCTGTGTCTGCATCGGCAACGGCCGCAACGACCGGCTGATGCTGCAAAGCGCGGCACTGGGCATGGTGGTGCTGGAAGCAGAGGGCACGGCTCTGGATGCCTTCGGGGCGGGTGATATTGTTATCAGAGATATTGTTTCGGCCCTGCAACTGTTGCTGAAGCCCGTGCGACTCAAAGCCACATTACGAACTTAGAAGCCGGCCGGAGAACGTCCATCTCCTGCGTTGCGCTTACCCTTTGTCACTGCGACGTACAAAAAAGTACGCCTCATGATCAACAGGAAAAAATATTTTTTCCTGTTGAAGGAAACAACGCACATTCGTGCACCTTGTTTCCCGCTTGCAGGGGAAACAAGGCAACCGCTACGCGGTTGTATGTTGCCACCTCGGGTTTCGCGCGCCTTGTGTCTGAACATTCTCCAACCGTTTAAGGGGGTTCCGACAGGACCTTGGAGACTGTCGGAGAACGTGCATCTTCAGTAGCCGGGACAGAGGACGGGCTCATCTGCGGCGTTGGGCCTTGTATCTGAAGGCCCCCAATACCGTAGTATATGCTTTCAGAGGTTAAATCGTGACTGCGAAAAAGTATTTAGCCGATACCGGAGTGATTCCCGGCAGGTTTCAGGTGCTGCATAACGATCATATGCGATACCTGCTGGCGGCCAAAAACCTGTGCAGTCATCTGGTTGTGGGCGTGACCAACCCGGACCCGACCCTCACCGGGGAAGATCCGGCCGACCCGGAGCGCTCAAAACCGCTTTCCAATCCCCTGACCTTTTTTGAGCGGTCGGTGATGCTGAGCCGGGCCTTGACCGAAGCCGGGATCGACCACGGGGAATATTCCATTGTTCCGCTGCCTATTAATTTTCCAGAGCTCTACCGGTATTACGTGCCGATGGATGCTCTTTTTTTTGTCAGCATTTACGACAACTGGGGCCGCAAAAAGCTTGAATTTTTTGAGTCCCTGGGGCTGAAAACCCATGTGCTCTGGGAGGTGAAACCGGAAGAAAAAGGGATCAGTGCGGCAGAGGTCAGGAGCCTGATGGTGAGGGGTGAGACCTGGCAGCATCTGGTACCCGATAGTTGCACACAACTTCTTGAAGCCTGGAACATCCCGGAACGGCTGCGCACCATCAGTGAAAACAATTCCCTGTCGCACCAATAAGAAAGGGTGCTCAATGCTTGATATCCACCGGTTGAAAATTTTTTCAAAGATAGCGGAGCTGAAAAGCTATTCAAATGCGGCCCAAGCGCTCTATCTGACGCAGCCGACGGTGAGCCAGCATATGGCCGCCCTGGAAAACTACATCGGTCTCAAACTGTTTGACCGGGTCGGCAAAGAAGTGCAGTTGACCAGCGCCGGGGAGATGTTGTACCGGTACGCAAAAAATATCGTGTCCATGGCCGAGGAAGCCCAGCAGAGCCTGGATGCTTTTCGGGGGAAGAAGCAGGGCCATATAACGATTGGTGCCAGCACCATCCCTGGTGAGTTTATTCTGCCGGAGCTTTTGGGTCGGTTTTCAGAGAAGTATCCGGATATAAAGGCAACCATGCGCATCGGCGATACTGAAGACATTGTGCATGAGCTGCTTAACCGGGATGTAGAGCTGGGGGTGGTGGGAGCCAAGGTTAAAGACAGCCGGTTGCAGTTTTCGCGCTTTATGGACGATGACCTGGTGCTGGTGGTTCCACGGGGGCATCGCTGGTGGCTGCAGGAGTCCGTTGAGGTTACAGCCCTTGTGGAGGAACCCTTTGTGATGCGGGAGCGCGGCTCCGGAACCCGCCTGGCAATGGAGCGGCACCTGAAAAAAGCAGGGGTCGATCCCGACCAACTGCATATTACCACCATGGTGGGCAGCACAACCGCGGTTAAACAGGCGGTAAAAGCGGGGCTTGGTGTTTCGCTGCTGTCGTCACGGGCGGTGCAGGAAGAAGTGGAACACACTATCTTTAAAATTGTACCCGTTATCGGGGCGCAGTTTACCCGTACCTTCTATATTGTTCAGGATAAAAAGCGCACGGCGTCGCCGCTGTGTAAGGTGTTTGTGCAGTTTCTGCTCAAGGGGAGAAAAACGGATTAGGAGGCTGCCGGAGAACGTCCATCTACGGTGTTGCGCTCACCCTGCGTCATTGCAGCGTACTCGTTAGTCCCAAACAAAGCGAAGAATTCTGCTGCGGCCGCCGCACTACCCGAATATCCCGACTGTACTCCCTCCAGCCTCATCAACGTACTAAGTAGTACGATTCTTCGGCTTCCGTTCCGTGCAGTCGGTATCTCCGGGCATTTCAGCACCCTCGCGACGAACCCTCACTTTATTTGGGACTAATGCGCCTCGTTCCTCACAACTTCGCATGTCTTGAATCTGAATGTTTTTCAGCAGTCCTGAATAAAACCTACGGCAGTTCCGGGAATTCGTCCACAACCGGGTTTTGGTCGGCCTCGGGGCCCATGCTCCACTCATACCAGGAGCTGTCAAAGTTACTGATGTTTTTCCAGCCCATCATGTAGGCGCAGAACCAGGCCAGACTCGAACGCCAGGCAGTACCGCAGTAAAAACTGAGTGCCTTATCGGAGGTAATGCCTTTTGCTTCCCACATGTCTTCAATTATATCAAGGGATTTCAAGGTACCATCTTCATTGAGCAGGTCGTCGGAGTCATATCCCCAGACAGCGCCTTTAACCCGACCGGATGTGGGGATGTATGAATATGGAGCGGTTTTGCCGGTATACTCATCGTATTCGCGGATGTCAACCATGAGGGCGTCGGGTTTTTCGCCGTTTGCCACCTGGCGCACGTAGGCAATGTCTACAAGGTATTTGGCGTTGAGGGGTGTGTTTGTGCCGAAATCGCTTGCCGGTGTCCGCTGGGTGGTTTCAGTTGAAACAGCATAGCCTGCATTTACCCAGGCATCGTAGCCGCCGTCCAGCAGGCGTACGTCCTTTACACCGGCATACATCAGGGTCCAGACCAGTCGTGCAGCGGCCGACATGCTGTGGCTGTAGACTACAACTGTGGTATCGATGTCGATGCCCATGGCGGCCAGGGCCGGTATCAGATATTCGTCGGGATAGAGGTTCCACCAGTTGCGCGGCAGGGTGCCATCGGCCGTGAGGCCTTTTGTGAGGTCCTGAGCTTCGGTGGTGCTGCGGCCCAATGATTCGTTGTCGCCGAGCCCGTTGCGGGCCTTGAATTCATCGTACTCGATTTCATCGGTATTGACGTGGATTGCACCGGGGATATGACCTTTATCATATTTTCCTTCCGGGCCGCCCCAGCTTGTTTCGGCTATAATGTAGGGGTTGCCGTTGTTGTTTTCATCGATGAGGGTCTTAACCCATGCGGCGGACACCAGACGGTCGGCATTGGGATAAGTGTTCTGGTCGCACCCTGAAAAGCAAAAGGCAACTGCCAGAGCAAAGCAGTAAACAAGAATACGGATTTTTTTCTTACAATGGTCGTGGTTCATGGGTTTCTCCTTGAAAGTGAATATGGATTTTAGTATGTGGAAATCTTCATACGATAACAGTGGGCGGGGTGTAGAACAAATCGATAGTTTCTATTTGATTTCAGGAGCGGTATAGAGATATTCAATGTCGCTGAGTCATGTGCCCGTGCAATGCAAAACGGTATAGTAGTAGGCGATAAGATGATCTGTTTTTAATATTACAGGTGCAGAAACGGGTTTCCGGGAGCCCTGCCAAGCAGGACCCCCGGAAGCGGGTAGTAAGGAGGGGGAGAGGGGTATTAAAAAGGGGTTGCCTATTTTATGTGTTCTTCATTGCGGTGCAAGTAGTACAGCGGAACGATGAGAGATCCGCATTCGGCACAGCGCCACTGCAACTCTTCTGCCTTCTCTTTCAGGTATGGAGTCATGCACGTTTCATTATTACTGCATACGAATGTCATTACCGGTTCCTCTCTCATGTGTATCCTCTGGTCTGTTTTTTCGTTGCGCTTTTATCTGAATAGACGGGGAAGGGATCGGCATCTAAGGACGCATTGCAGAAGTTTTGAAAAATAATTTTGTGATTCCGCTGTAAATCTAATACTTTATGCTTATTGTCGGTGCGGCGGTCTCTTTGGTATAGTGCTTATGAGCTATTTTTTTATCCGGCCCGGCCGGCCGGTAATACTATTTACGTATGAGGGTATGGAAAGGAGAGCATTAGTATGCGCGATATGACGCATGAAGAAATAACATCATTTATCGACGAATGGGGCTGGGGCACCCTGATAGCCGTAGACGGTGATGCGCCGTACGCGATCGAAAATTGTTACGGCACCGACGGAAAGTACCTGTATTGCGGTTCTCGCCCGGCAGGCCGGATGTTCCGTTGCCTGCAGGAAAACGCAAACGTTGTGTACAAGATCTGCGACAGCGACCAGCTTTCACGAAGCTACCGTGCCGTCACCATCTTCGGCAGAGCCGAACGGCTTGCAAAGTACGAAGATGTCCTGTATGCCGCCCGGTGCATAGCACGGCAAGTGGAATATCCCGAGAACGCTTTCGATGGTATCGCCATGCGGGCTACCCATAATCCTGAATCGAATTTTGTGCGGATAGCGATTGAAAAGGTGAGCGGTGTAGTATGCGGGAAGTAACTGGTGGGGGGAGGCTGTCGGACGAACGCCCATCTACGGCGTTGCACTCTTTTCGTGTCATTGCGACGTACAACCAAGTACGCCTCACTCCCCGAAATTTCGTGCGCCTTGTATCTGAGCATTCTCCAACAGCCTCTGGAACAGTTCACACAATACTCTAGGCGGGTAGGAGCGGCCTTTGGCCGCGATAAAGGCAAAAGCCATATTATATCAATTGCACCTAAAGGTGCTCCTGGCAAGTGACTGCGATATTGGGGCTATAGAATTTTGTGAATTGCTCTAGAAACATATGCAGACTGTACAACTTTTTCGTGTGTAAGCACTGTAGCAACGACGACACTGCTGTTGTGGGGCATAAAAAAAGCAGCTACCATATCCGGTAGCTGCTTTTTAGTGAACGTTTTGGTAAACCCCGGTTTTTTCTACTGGGGAATAATGCCGTATATCAAGCGCGGTGTTGTGGTAACCGGGCCGTGCATGGTTTCGCGGCCGTCCGTATCAACATTCACCAGCAGGTATTTGTGGGCTTTGAGGTTCTGGGCGGTGCTGTCGACGTACTGATAGGTTCCGCCTTCTGCGCCCTTGGAGGCTATCTGCTCGGTGGTGATTTTGGTGTAGTCGCTGCCGTCAACCGAGCGGTAGATGTCGAAGCCGACATTGTCGGTTTCGCCCTCGGTGGTCCAGTCCAGAGTTACCTGGGCATTGCCGGGTTTGGCCGTGTATGAAGCAATCTTAACGCCCCGGGTCCAGCGCTGGTATGAGCGGTATCCATCGGCTTTGAAATCGCTGTTGGTGATGGTGACTTCATGCAGGGTGGTCTTTGTAATGAGCATCATGGTGCTGAGGAGGGTGCGGATAGCATCCAGCGGGAGCCCCATCATCTCCTGGTATTTTTCATAGGGGATTACGTCGATCAGGATCTGCTCAAAGTCAGGATCGTCGCCGTAGATCAGCTCACAGGTTCCTTTCATCTGGACGCCGCGCATATCGGAAAAGCCCCCGAAGCCCTCTTCGTAGGTGTAGCAGACGTTGGGGTTGTTTTCGATCTGGATCAGCTTTTCGGTTCCTTTTTCATGTATTCCATAAACGGTCATGGTTTCGTTGTCCAAGACAAATTCGGCAATGGTCGTTACCGGCAGGCTGTTGTAGCTGGTGCCCAGTACCAGTACGTTAAAATGCTTTTTGCCGCCCAGCAGTTCGGCAATTGAATCTTTAATTTCGTCGATGGTCATGATGCCTTCACCGGCTTCAAAACCGCCCCAGTCACCGCTGATCCATGATGCGGTGGCCGCGGTTACGGCATCGGGTGAGTTGTCTTCTTCAGCGGCAAAAGGCATGCCGTATAGACTCAGGAATACAAGTAATGCTGTAAGCGTACTGCTTAGAATGGTTCTTTTGTTCATTATGTCCTCCCTTTTTGTGACGCGTATTTTTACTTACTTTGCATGTTTAATGATACATTTTAGATACTACTCTCTCGGGGACCTCCTTTCTGTCCTTTTTTTAGATACACCTATCCTGTTAATTGATTTGTGTGTGCGAAATGTAATCCCCTCGAGCTATGCTTGTAAATATACTGGATAAAAACGGTTGTGTCAATAGTTGTTAAATATCTGTAATAACTTTAAATTATTTGCATCGGGAGGGGCTTTGCATGACTATAGTCATTTTATGCGATTTTTTGACAGGACAAGCACCATGCCGTGGTGCAGCGCGCATCCGGCCAGAAAACCCCAGGCCATGTTGGTTGCAATGGAGACGCCTGCTGTTGCGACAAACGGTATGAGGTCTTTGTTGAACGAGCGATCTCCGGCGAATTTAACAAGCTCTATTCCCACCAGAAACATCATGGCGCCCACAATTGCCGAGGGAAAGGCGGCGAAGAGTCCGGCAATGGAACCGGCCAGCAGCAGGCCC
>JANQGV010000075.1 GCA_028282925.1 Thermodesulfobacteriota bacterium | reverse complement strand
TCAAAACACCGAGAAAACGCTCAATTGAACCGAGTATCACCCGGTGCAGCATGACGGGACGGTGCTTCTCCCCATCATCTCCGACGTAGGTCAGGTCGAATCGGTCCGGCAGAAAAAAATCACATTGAATTGTAGCACATTGCCACGATCTATTAAGACAATCCTTTAACTTGAAATCTATCTTTGGGCCGTAAAAGGCACCGTCACCTTCATTGATATCATAGATTAAATTATTGCTGTCAAGGGCCGCACGAAGAGCGTCGGTTGCCCGGTTCCAGTCATCGTCATTGCCGATGGATTTCTCAGGCCGGGTGCTGAGTTCTACCTCGAATTCGAACCCGAAAATGCCCATAACATCTTTCACGAAGTCGATGATATTGGTGATTTCCTGCAGCAACTGGTCCGGGGTACACAGGATATGGGCATCGTCCTGGGTGAACTCCCGCACGCGGGACAATCCGTGCAGAACACCGGATTTCTCATGCCGGTTGACCGTACCGAGCTCGAAATATCTGATGGGCAGGTCCTTGTAGCTTTTCAATCCTGCTTTATAGATCAGCATGTGGGCTATGCAGTTCATGGGCTTCAGGCCGTATTGTTTTTCATCAACTTCCGTGAAATACATGTTCTCACGGTAGTTGTCCAGATGCCCCGATTTTTCCCACAAATCGAGTTTCAGTATTTGCGGGCCTTTCACAAGCTGGTATCCGCGTTTCAGGTGCTCGCTTATTTCAAAGTCTTCAATCAGTCGGCGCAAAAGAGCCCCCTTGGGGTGATACACAATCAAGCCGGCCCCGGCTTCATCATAAATATTAAAAAGGTCGAGTTCGCGTCCCAGTTTGCGATGATCGCGTTTTTTGGCCTCTTCAAGCTGATGAATGTATTCCTTCAGCTTTTTCTTGTCCGGAAAAGCCGTACCGTAGATGCGCTGCAGCATCTTGTTGTTTTCGTTACCCCGCCAGTATGCACCGGCAATGCTCATGAGTTTAAACGCTTTCAGATACCCGGTTGTGGGCAGGTGGGGCCCACGGCACAAATCATAAAATTCACCCTGCTGGTATACACTGACCGTTTCGGTTTCTTCAGGCAGATCGTTGATGAGTTCGACTTTGTAGTCTTCGTTTTTTTCTTTAAAAAACGCAACAGCGTCCCGGCGCGACATTACCATGCGTTTGAACGGGCTTTTACGGCCGACAATCTCTTTCATCTTCTGTTCAATTTTTTTGAGATCATCGGGGGTAAAGGTTCCATTATAATCAAAATCATAATAAAAGCCGTCGGTCACAGCAGGGCCGATGGTTACTTTTACATCGGGGTACAGCTCTTTTACCGCTTCGGCCATGATATGCGAGGCGCTGTGACGGTATATTTCAAGACCCTCACTTGAGGTCACTTCAATTGGAACAACATTCATGTCGTGTTCGACAGGGGTGCTGAGATCAAGCAATTGATCGTCGACCCGGACCGCCACAATCGGTGATTTTGATTTTGCTTTTTGCAGCGCCGCACCGATTGTCGCACCGGACTCTACGTCGATTACGGAACTGTCGGGCAATGTAATATGTCGTGTTTCCATAGTTTCTTATACGTTAAATGGCACCACATGTGATTTTCATGATGCCATTTGGTGCAGTGTTGTATTGAAGCTTTTGGTGCAAAAAATGGTAGGCGCGGGCGGTTTCGAACCGCCGACTTCTACCGCGTCAAGGTAGCGCTCTCCCCCTGAGCTACGCGCCTATATAAAATTAATCTAAAATTGATAACAATATTATTAATTTTTGTCAAGAAAATTATTTAGTTACGCAACTTTTTTAACCTTCAGCAGTTCGGCCTCTGAACGTTTTATGCCGATACTTTTTCCTGCCGGTGAGAAAAATATACGCGCCTGCCGGTAGATTTTTACCGGTTCCTTTCTCCCTGAAACATACAACTATCTGTAATTACATGTTTTAATATGTGGCATGCAATTTGCGTTTATTACGTACCGTATACACAAGGTCTTATCGCGAGGTGCGTTTGCGTCGAATGATAAAAGTAAACGATTTTACATCTAAAAAGTATAAAGAACAACACAAAAGAGAATGTGTGCCGGATCAAAGTACCCGGTTTGTTTCAATCAGGACTCACCGTGGCTGGCGGGCGATCGATTCTCCGTATGAACCTGTTCAGGAAATGCTGAAACTGGCCGGGCGAAGCAGGCTGCAAGGGAAGGGGTCTGCGCTGCTGCTTGGGGCGGGATCGGGATATCTGGTGCCTGAAATTGTGAAATCAGGTGTAAGGCGTATTATGGTGATTACCGGAAGCCCGTTTCTTGTCGAGTGTAACAGGCAGCTCCTTGAGGAAAACAGCGTCCGGCCGTGTGATATTTCTTTTATTGTGGCCCAGACCGTTACGCCGAACGTTCTTGAAGCAGTGAGAACCTTTTTTACTGAAGAGCAGTGCAGCATTGTTCAACACCCCAGGGAGACAAAGGCGTTTCCGGAACTGTTCGGTCCATTAAGCATGTTTGTGCAGGGTCTGCAAAAACCGTATGTGAAGAGAGAAGGTACAAACGGCAAAACCGTTTTGTTTCCCCTTTCAGGTCATATTGTGGAGCCCGATATTCATGCAGCTTTCAGGGACAAAGGACTCCGCATTGTTAGCGCCGATTCATTCGCGAATAGGAACCTCTCACCTGCCGAAGTGTGGGACACGTTGCATGATACAACCCCGGATTTTGTCTTTTCAATCAATAACCGGGGGTCTGATAAAAACGGTCTGATGGCCAGTGCCTGCCTGCATGCCGGAATTCCCTGGATCAGCTGGTTTGTTGATGATCCGGGTTTTGTGATCAGTGAGCATGAAATGCATGCAACCCAAAAAAGAATCGGACTGTGCTGGGACAGCGCGGGGGTTGAAACCTGTAACCGACTCGGTTTTTCAGAGACGGGCCTGTTGCCCCTGGCAACGAATCTCAACACCTTCACGCCCGGTGAGGGCTGCCCTGAACTGGCAGGACGTATCGTATACGTCGGCAGTCCCTCTTTCGGCAATGAAGAGGCCTATTTTGTAACGCTTCTGCAAGACCGGCAGGCCGCTGCCGTTGCGGCACATCTGCAGGAATCGATTGTTTCAAAACGGTGCGTTCCGACGCAGAGTGAGGTGGACAATGCTATTGATGCACTCGGCCTGGATGCGCACACTTTTACCCCGGTCGGGTATCAGCGCCTGCCGGCCTACGCTGTTTATCGAGCAAATACCGCTTACCGGGTACAGGCCCTGAGCGCCCTTGCAGACCTGCGCCCGATTGTGTACGGTGACGGATGGGAAGGTCTGCTTCCTGAGGGGGTCGAAGTCCGGGGATATGTCGATTATTACCGTGAGCTGCCGCAGGTCTACCGGTCCGACGCGGTGCATATATCATTAACGCATTTACAAATGCGTCATTACCCTAATCAGCGGATTTTCGATGTAGGGGCCTGCAATCGAATCGTGCTCGGAGAGCGACTATCCGGCTGGAACGAGCTGTTCGGCAACGGCTTTGAAGAACTATTGTTTGATGATTTCCGGGACCTGAGAGAAAAAGCGCTGTTTCTCTCGCGGGATAAAGAGCTCCGCAAGGAATACGGCCGGGCGTTGCGGGAAATTATTGTACGTAAACACGGAATCGGCAATCGAGCCGACAGAATTCTTGAAGCTGTTGCTCAGTAGCCTTCGGATACCAAAACCGGTTGGAGCAGAGATACCTGAAATGTTGAAAAACAGTATATGCATCATACCGTATTATGGCGGTAAAAATGAATCGTACAGCGGACACAGTTTGCGGAAAAACCGTTTACAGTACCTTGACGATACCGTTGCCAGTTGTTTGCAGTATTTTGAAAAAATATTGATATCGGTTTGCATGCGCGACGATTTACGCAGGGTCAACAAGCGCTATGAACGGACGAATGTGTACTACATGCAGGATGTGGTCAGCCCGAAATTTCTGCCGAGCTACAGTTTAATAGGGATGCAACAGCTTGTGCATAAAAAAAGCATACCGGCGGATTATATTTTCTATACCGAGGCGGACCATGTGGTTCATTTTGAAGACATCCACATAGATTGCGGTCTGCTGGACAAACAAACCTTTATCAGCCCGGTCAGAATAGAAAAGGTGTTTGAACAGGGGATACCGGGGCGGGGTGTCCCTGTGATTTCCAAGGGTGAAAAATATGTTGCCTATGCCGTTGGTCAAAAAAACGGACTGAAATTTTATGAAAGTCTGCAAAAACGGCCCCGCAAACATAAATACTATATCACCTCGCATCCGGTTGAAGCATATGGAGGGGCATGGTTGTGTACCCGCGATCTGTTTCTGGCAATGCCCTATCACCTGGTCAACCTGCTGCAGCCCCTTGAATCGGTATCATACATTATGGCCCTCAATGCCCGGGCCCTCAAAGCGGTGCAATGGCACAGATGTTATGTTGACCATTTAAGCGGCTTTGAGTATCAGCAGCGCTGCTCGGCAGCCGCAAAGAATAACGTAAAAAAAGCCGTCTGAACCGGAATAGGGCCCAGGCTGCAACAAGGCCTTGAAAAACCGTCTGTTATACACGCAGTTGCTGTTGGTTAACTTTTTCCTCCCCGAGGCAGTTTCATCCGCTTTTTTAAACCTGTTTTTTCTCCCGTATTACCTAAGTTATTGAAAATACAATGTTAAATATGCGGCACAATAATTGCAATTTATTTTGTCGAATGGTTCTAATAACTGAAGAAACAGGTTACCTATGAAGACAATTGTAATTGGTGCCGGTAATTGGGGAACGACGCTTTCCTGTATTTTTTCGGAAAATCAAGAGGTTTCTTTATGGACCACCTCCGATGCAAAAGCCGGCGCCATAAATACCTGCAGGGAGAACAGTACGTATCTGAAAGGCATACCTTTGCCGGACGGAATACATGCGCTGCCCAAATTCGGTGAATCCATCGGGCATGATGATTTACTGGTGATTGCCGTGCCATCGCACCAGGTGCGCAGCATTTCCAGAGAACTCTCAGGCGTTATAAACGGTCAGACGGTTATGTGTGTCTCCAAGGGGTTCGAGCATACATCTTTTAAAACCATGAGTGAGGTTATTCAGGACGAGTTGCCCAAAACGCCGGTTGTGATCATGACCGGACCGAACATTGCCCGGGAAATAGCCGAGGGTAAACCGGCTAAAGCCGTTCTGGCATCGAAGGACCTGGGTGCCGTTTCAAAGGTTGCAAAAACCATCAGAAACAAACACCTGGCTTTTGAGATCAGCAGTGATGTCAAGGGTGTTGAACTGTGTGCTTCGCTTAAAGGTATTATTGCAATCGGGGTCGGCATAGCGGACGGTCTTGATCTGGGCAACAATTTTATGAGCCTGATTGTTACGTACGGCCTGCAGGAATTCGCCGACATTTCAGGGTTTCTGGGGATTTCCTCAAAGACGGTTTACGGCATTGCCGGCCTGGGGGATCTTATAGCGACATGCCTGAGTAAAGACAGCCGAAACAGGAGATTCGGGTACATGCTGGGTAAAGGAATGGACCGCGAAGCTGCATTGCAGGAGGTCGGTATGGTTGTGGAGGGAGTACAAATGGCGAAAACCATTTCCGACCTGGACGATTTGAATATGCCGATTCCGCTTTTTGCCGCCATCGCTAAGATAATTTTCGAGCCGAACGGTCATTTACCGCACACGTTTATTAATTGTTTAACACAGTATAAGAATCATTAAGGACGAGGGCGTACATGAAAGCAATTATACTGGCAGCAGGACGGGGGAGACGGTTGGCTGAATACTCGAACAACCTTCCAAAGTGCATGCTTTCCTTCGGGGGTAAAACACTGCTCGATTACCAGATCGAATCGGTTCGGGCACTTGGTATTACCGAAATTGTGATGGTAGTGGGCTTTGAAAAAGAGGTCATCATCGAACATACCCGGCGATATACAGATATCATCTTTACCTTTATTGAAAACCGGGAATTCGATACTACCAACACCGCTTTTTCACTGTGGCTCGCTCGGCATGAAATGAATGATGATTTCATGTACATGAATGCCGATGTCCTATTCCCACAGGAGTTGACCCGCAGGCTCTTTTACGCTCATAAAGAAAACGCCCTGGCTGTTATCCGCAAGCAGTGTGGCGACGAGGAAGTAAAAGTAGTGCTCGACGATACGAAAATTCAGCGCATCGGCAAGCAGTATGATCCGGCAACAACCTACGGAGAGTTTATCGGTATTGCAAAATTTTCGGCCACTATGTGCGAATCGTTTGCTCGTGCCCTGCAACGGGTACATGACGAACCCGGCGGCAATGAGCGTTATTTTGAGGCAGCCCTTGATTATCTTACCGAAGATGTTCAACTGACTGCGGTTGATATCACTGATCTGCCCTGTATTGAAATTGATTTCCCAGAGGATTTTATCGACGCCAAAAACACAATAGCTCGGGCCATCGACCAGGCCGAAATGGGACATCGTCCCAGGATTCTTTTTTATGTCGAACGTAATTTACATGTTCCCTTTCTGGAACCCGTACATGACTATATAGCACAGCACTACGATGCTGAACTGGCCTTTTCGTCTCCGCCCTACATAAAAGCGGAACGCGGACAACCCGGTGTCGGCATAGCGCCGGATGAGATACGCAGGCTCAAGCACAAAACAACTTTTTACCCAACGGCATCAGATTTCGAGGCCGATATATGCGTAGTGGCGGATTCAACATTCTATGAAGTCCGCCATTGTAAAAAGATTGTAACTGTGGGGCATGGTTTGATCAGCAAGGGTTTTTACTATACCGACAAGCCCATCGTCCGCAGGGAAAATCATGCAGATTTAATATGTGTACCGGGAGAGTGGCATAAACAGGAACTGCAAAAAAATGTATACACTCCCATTGCCGTTACCGGGTTTATTAAATCCGACGTGCAGTACCGTTGCACCAAACACGAAATCGATAATTTCAAAACAAAGTATGGTGTTGATCCGGAACATACGATTGTGCTTTTCGCTCCGACCTTTAATGAAGATCTGAGCGCCATTCCCTGTGTAAAAGATCGAATAGCTGAAATAACCGATGCTTCAACAACCGTGCTTATCAAGCTGCACGGCATGACCGGCGATGAATGGGTACGGCTTTATGAACACTGCGCCGAAGCCAATGAAAATGTTGTGCTGGTGGACAATGAAGATTATCACCATGCAATGGTGTGTGCAGATGTGATGATCAGTGATGTTTCTTCGGCCTACGTTGAATTCATGCTCCTTGATAAACCGGTGGTCCTTTTCAATAACCCGCTGATGAAACAGTATATTCATTATGACCCCAGTGATATCGAGCATACAGTGCGTGATGCGGCAATTGAAGTATCAACCGTTGAAGAAATGAAGCTGGCGGTAAAGCTGTCGCTGCTTGACCCGGAGGAATACAGCGCCAAGCGCAGGAAGTATGCCGACATGCTGAACTGTGCCGTCGACGGCGACTGCGCCAAACGGGCAGCCGATGAAATAATGAAGCTTGCACACTCCGGAGAGCAGACCAGGCTGAAAAACGTTGATTTCAGCGTGATTATTCCATGGGACCGGGCACCTTCACTGGTAGAGGTGGAGCACGCTGTTGATATGATTACCTCTCTGAATAAAGGGGTGTCCATAGAAATAATCTGTATCGGACCGCGTCCGTTTGACTGTAGCGGCTCCCTTCAAAGTATCGCCGACTGGATCGATGTGCCGAGCGTAACTTCCGGTGCTTTAAACACGGCATTTCAATGTTCCCGGGGCAGCATGCTGGTCTGTTTTAAACCGCGCATTGCACTTCCCGACCGCTGGTTGCAGTGGATGTACAACTATTTTTTGTTTCATCCTGATGCAGGTGCGGTAAAAGCCCTGTCCAGCAGGGAACCGTACCGGCAGATACTGGACCTTGATGAGAGCGGGAAAATTCCAGCCGGTCTTCACGGTATTCAGGAGTTTTTTAACTATTGTCTCATGGGTAATGATCTCGCAAGCGATCACATCAGCGGCCCGTGTATTATGATATCCAGGGATATTTTCCAAAAAACAGGATTATTGCCGGAGAATGTCGACGTTGATCAGGCATTTGTACAACTTGGACAAAAAGTCGTTCAGGCAGGATTCACAATGTGGCATGCACTTGAAGTGTTTGCTATTGAACCTGAAGATGTCGGAATTGAAAGGGAACCTCTGAAACCCCATTGTGAAAAACTGCACGAACCCGTACTTACTGAAAATACATATCCTGCTGAGAAGCATACAGAAGAAGTTCCAACCGCAATGCCGAATACAGCAGCGGCACTTCTTGCAGAAGCCCTTACATATAAGAAGGAAAAAGACTTTCACAGGGCCGTAGAGTTGCTGGAAAAGGCTAAAAGTCTGTTATGTACACATCCTGTAAGTCGCATTACCAACGCACCACTGGAACAAAAGCTTTTTGAAAATGAACTGCAGAATTTTATTGCAACAGCGAAGCAGCATAAAAAAGATGCGGAATACCATAAGGTTATCGAGGTCCTTGAACAGGCAAAATATATGATAACAAAAGAAGAAACAAGCATGCTGTTTGAAAATGCACAGGGACAGGCGGATCCCGGACCGAGTGCTGCGGATCTTCTTGCAGAAGCCCGTTTGATGAAAAAAGAAAAAAATTTTAATGGGGCCATTGATTTGCTGAATCAGGCAAAAAGAAAAATTGCATAACTATTTTAAGGGGAGAAGACCCATGGAACAAAATATGTCCGAAAATGTACCTTTTGAAATCTATCAGGAACTCGGCGAATGCTATACCCAGATCGGCAACATCGATGAGGCTATCGTGCATTTTGAAACAGCTTGCAGGTTCGAACCTCAAAGTGAGCGACCCTTTATCGGCCTTGGTGTGGCTGTTATGCAAAAAAACAACCTGGATGAAGCAAAATACTATTTCAACAAGGCCATCGATAAAAACCCCAACAATGATAAAGCCCTGACCGGTCTCGCTATGGCCATTACCAATTCGGGTGATGTTCCTGAAGGCTTGAAAACATATCAGAAATCGATGGACATTAATCCCACAAGTCTGACAACCCTGATGGGCTTAATGAAAAGTGCCTATGCTCTCGGCGAGCTTGAAGTGGCCGTTACATACCTGAATAAATACCTGGATCTGTATCCCGGAAATATGAAAATTTTGTATTGCCTGGCAGGAACATATTTCAAACAAAAAAGATATCATGAATGCCGTGAGTGCCTGGAAAAAATATTTATTTTCGAGCCTGAACACCCTGACGCAAACGATCTCATGAGGGCACTTGAAGAGGTTCACCAGGAATGTACATATGCCGAATGCCAGAATTCTTAAAGAAAATCTGGAAATTTTGCACTCGTGCATAGTCCCGGCGCAACTGGAAACTATCCTTTCGTCGGCGGCAGCAGGCACGGTTTCTGTTGCAACGGCAAAGGACGGACATGAAATACCCCGTGTGCTGTCTGAAAACGGGAAGTGGGTTTCACTGCACAGCTCGGTAAACCCGGTCGCCGAAGCACGTACATTCGCCGAAGGCGTTTCGCTCCGGCATAATGAGTTGCCGGTCGTGCTGGGCGCTGGTTTCGGATATCACCTTGCAGCGTTAACCGGTACATTTCAGGGGCCGGTAATCGTTGTTGAACAAAATGCAGGATTGTTACACGAACTGTTTAACAGAAGAGATATTCGTGAAATAACAAACGGGCAGGACGTTTTTTTTATCTGCAGCAACAGTTGCAGTGAGGTGATTAATGCAATATCACGCCTGCAGGTGCAGCATAATTTGAAACAATTAAGAGTACTGTCGCACATGCCGACCGTCAGAGCCTACAATTCGTTTTATGATTCCGTTCAGCGGCAACTGCAGGACATCGGTTCAGCCGACACCATGGCAAAACTCCGGTACCGTAAGTTCAAGCAGGAACAACTGAACATCCTGGTGTTGCACAGCAAGTACTATTTGCTGGCTGAAATAATCCAGTCGCTCAAACATTTGGGGCACAACACAAAAACCATTATTTTGCAGGACGATTTGAAACAGGGCGGCGACCGGAATGTTATAGAAAAGCTCTTGTATGAAATACTCTCCTTTAAGCCCGATTTTATTTTAACGGTTAATCACCTGGGTTTTGATCGTGAAGGTATCCTAACGCAACTTTTTGACGACATTGAGATGCCGTATGCATCCTGGTTTGTCGACAACCCGCTTTTTATTCTTGAAGATTTTGAGAAACAGGTTTCGCCCTACTTGTGTGTTTTTATGTGGGATACCGACTATATCAACGACATGAAGCACCGGGGTTTTGAGCACATTTGCCCATTGCCTTTGGCAACCGACCCTACCATATTCAGGAAAATACCTTCGGCAGATAACCCCGTGCGCCATTTGCAGTGTGAGGTGGGCTTTGTGGGCAGTTCCTGGATAAACAGTATAACTGAATGTGTTCAGGAATTACCTGATTCCGAAACAGCCCTCGATCTTTTGTACACCATTGCAGGCCAGTACTCCCTGTCTGCCGAGAAATTGCTGGAGAATATCACCCTTACCTTAAGCCCTTCACAGCGGGCGCTATACGAAATGTACATGCATACTCATCGTAAAGCTTTTGAACCGGCTGTTACCTGGATGGCTACCCAGCAGTATCGTCTGGACTGTATTAAAAAACTGTATCCATTCAGGCCGCATATTTTTGGAGATCCCGGCTGGCATACACTTGTAAACGGTCAAACCGTTATCCATGATGAGCTGAACTACTATGACGAGCTGCCCGGTTTTTATAATGTCTGCACCATTAATTTCAATACCACCAGTGCGCAGATGAAACGGGGATTCAACCAGCGTGTATTCGACGTACCGGCTTGCGGTGGTTTTATTCTTACCGATTACCGCGAACAACTCGAAAATGCTTTTGAAATCGGTTCAGAACTAGTGTGCTTTAAAGACCCGGAAGAAATACCGGAGCTGGTTCGCTATTATCTTGAAAATGATGCAGCCCGCGAGCGTATTATTGCAAATGCGTACAAGCGGGTTATGAATGAACATACGTATATTCATCGCTTGCAAATAGTAACAAGCTTTATGGCCCGCATCTATGGATAGGATTCTGGTAATACAAATGGCCCGTATGGGTGATTTCCTGCAAACAACACCGTTGCTTCATGGATTAAAAAAGGAGCACCCTGAAGCTGAAATATGCGTGCTTGTCGACGAACGGGTTGTTGAAACCGCCGGGCACTGCCCCGATGTGGACACCCGCTACTCTATAGATTCACGGAAAATTATGCGATGCATGCTTGAAATCGAGGATACGATGCAGCGCTATGAAGTACTTAATGATGCCTGCAGTGAGTTGCATGGGCAGGTGTTTGATACACTTGTGAACCTTAATTATTCTGCATTGACGAACACTCTTAGCTCCATTCCCCGGGCCGAAACAGTACGCGGGTATCGATTTGCCGATTCAGACAGAAGCATTACCAAAGACCCATGGTTTTCTTTTTTTAATGCAACTTTCGACCAGGCCCGTCTGGCACCCTTTAACCTGGTGGATTACTTTTACTATTGTGCCGGACGCGCCGCCAACCACCCGAAAAAAACATATTTTTCAGTGAACCCGGCCAGCCATGCAAAAACGGTTAAAAGACTTGTACACTTGATGCCTGAAGACAGCATGTGCATCGCACTGCAACTCGGATCACGGCACCCGCAGAGAACATGGCCGGTGGACTCATTTGTAGAGCTTGCGAACAGGTTGCTTCAGTATAAAAACATACATCTTCTTCTGCTCGGCACCGGTGAAGATCGATCGACGGAGCAGGAATTTTTACGGGGTTTGAGTATCGTTGGTCCGCAATCGGTTTCAAGGGTTCATTCTTTCATCGATAAAACATCCCTCCAGGAACTTGCTGCAGTACTGAAATGCAGCGATTTGCTGATCACCGGCGATACGGGCACCATGCATATGGCTACCGCCGTAGACTGCCGGACCCTGGCTCTCTTCTTCGGTCCGGCGTATGTTTTTCATACCGGTCCCTATGGAGAAAATCACTGGATTATCCAGGGAAGCGATGAGTGCAGCCCATGTGTAGAAGATCAGAACTGCCGGAGAGGCTATGCCTGTAAAACCTCTATTATACCTGAAGATGTGATGATGGTGTCCGAGCATATTCTTTTTGGACATTCGCTTAAAAAACCACTCAGCAGCACCTGCCGTATTCTGTCATCAGACTTTGATGATTTCGGCATTGTGTTTAAGCACGAAGCCGGTTTAAGAAACGAATGTGATGATGTACAAAACGCCTGCTACCGTACCATGGGAACGGTACTCCTTGATGATTGCGATTTTGATTCAGCCGGGAAATGCGGCTATGAGCAGGGAATGCATGTACATGGGCTGGATGGTGTATTGCAGGCTATTGAGTCGGCCGAGACCCTTATGAACAGCTATTATTCAAATCCATATGCCACGGAAACAGCCAGACTTGATATGACCAACAGCTTCTGGCACCCCTGGCTTAACTGTTATCATGATATGAAAGAAAGCGCCCTTTGCCGGAAGGCTGCTCAACAGAGGGCAAGCACTTCTTTTATAAACGGCCTTACTGCAGGCACCGGTATGCTGAGACAGGCGATAATGCAATAGATGAGTATTTCTGTAATGAATAAAACGGTTTTCGAACATAATATTGCCGCTCTTCAAAAAAAGAACCCTGTTCTTGCTGAACAGGTGTTGTCTGCTTCTGTTTCACAGGAATATCAGGTTGTTATGTCTAAAAACGGATTACCGGTTCTGAAAATAAACAGGATCAGCCTGCACAGCCTGTACGACCCTGAAAAGGAGGGCCGATCTTTTTTGCAGGCGCATCTGGCGAAACAGAGCGTGCAGCCCGGAGATACGGTATGCATTTTCGGGCTCGGGTTTGGATACCATGTGCGGCCATTTACCGAACTGCCAAACAGGGTCGTCGTACTTGAACCGCGCCTTGATGTTCTGAGGTGCGCCTTCGAACAGATCGATATGGCCGGCCTGATTGAAGCCATAACCATTTGCTGTGATGTGAGCGAGCTGCAGCGGGCACCTGAAGTGTTGTTTGCCCATCAGCCGACGGTCAAAGTGAATCAAAGCGTGTTCAAACAATTGACTGAAAAAGAAAATTGTTCTTCAGCCTCAAATACAACAAGTCTGGATTCGACAGTTTCCAAAAAGAAAATTCGTATTCTGATTGTTTCCCCCATTTATGGCGGTTCTTTGCCGGTTACACGTTACTGTACCGATGCTCTTAAAGAACTCGGTCATGAAGTACAGCTTTTAGATGCATCGATGTTTAATGAGCCTTTTCAGAAGGTTCTCGGCATGAAGATCGACACCAACAGCACCAGGGTCTTAAATGACCTGTTCCTGCACCTTATCTCTGAAATGGTAGTCGGCACCTGTCTTGATTATGCACCGGACATGGTACTTGCCCTTTCTCAGGCACCGCTGAGTCCCCAGGCTTTGCAACGGCTCAACGAATTGAATATTACAACTGCCTTCTGGTTTGTGGAAGATTACAAATACATGCCGTACTGGAAACAGTATGCACCGCTGTATGATTTTTATTTTACCATCCAGGATGACCGCTTTTTTGATGAACTGCGGGATATCGGCGTGCAGAATTACTGTTACCTCCCCATGGCCGCTGATCCAGGGGTGCATAATGAAACCAATCTTTCCCAGGAAGACATGCAGGAATTCGGCAGTGATATTTCTTTTATGGGTGCCGGTTATTATAATCGTCAAAAAATGTTTCACGGCCTGCTTGATTTTGATTTCAAGATCTGGGGGAACGAATGGGATATGCGTTCCCCTGTGTGGCAGCACGTACAGAGAAGCGGCGCCAGGATATCAACCGACGATACGGTGAAGATTTTTAATGCTTCAAAAATAAATATAAATTTACACTCTTCGGTCTCCCATGAAGGGGTCAATCCACAGGGCGATTTTGTGAACCCTCGGACCTATGAGCTTGCATCGTGCGGGGCTTTTCAACTGGTTGATGAGCGCAGCATCCTGAACCGCCATTTTGCGGTTGGTGAGGAAATTATTACGTATAAGGACCTTGAAGATTTACGGGCTAAAATTGAATACTTCCTGACCCATGACGATGAACGTCTGGCCATTGCACAGCGTGCCAAAAAACGTGTTATGCAGGAGCATACCTACAAACATCGTATGGAGCACATGCTGTCCTTTATACAGCAAAGAAAACCCGATTGCTTCTATCAGAAATCGGCCCCGTCATCGCCGGTAATACACGACGTGGAAGCATTTTATACCAAACATCCGGAAACAACTTCCATACTATCCGATGCCCTGCGGCGCACACAGGGGGCACCGAATATTGATACGGTGGCTGCTGCCATACATGCCAAACAGGGGCCCATCGAGTACCCGGAAGCCCTGTTTTTGCTTATTAAGGAATATGAACAGCTCCTTCAGGAACACAGGTAATGGAATCGATTCTCGTGGTTAATTTAACCAGATTCGGTGATATTGTGCAGACAACACCTATGCTGCAGGGATTGAAGTCCGTGTATCCTGAATCCCGCGTATCTCTTCTGGTAAACAACAACTGCGAGCAGCTTTGCAGCCTGCTGCCCGGTATCGACGAATACTATACACTTGATTTTAAACAGATATGTACAGACCTGCATAACAATCCGGCCGGTATTGAACAGACCTACAGTTACTTAAAGGAATTTTTTGGGAAATTGCGGCTGAGAAATTTCAATAAGGTCATAAACATTACACCCCATCATATAGGTGTCATATCAGCGTTTCTGGCAGGGCAGGGCAACAGGTTGAATGAAAACATTTCGGCCTGGACTAAGTTTTTCATTTCTACAACCCGCAACTGGAAAACGCTGCCCATGCATGTAATCGACTTATACTCAAAAATGGCCGGTCTGGATCAGCACTTGATTGTACCAAAATTGAATGCATCACAGGAAACGTATCAGTTTGCTTCCAACATGCTTCAGCATCAGGGGATAGACGAAGGCACTCTTTTATTGGGATTGCATACCGGTGGAAGCACGGACGAAAAAAGATGGCCTCAAGAACATTTTATAGAGCTGTGTGAACGTATTATAAAAAACATATCCTGCAAAATGATATTGTATGGTGTTGAAACGGAAAACAACGTTTCTACATATCTGCTCAAGAACTATCCCGGTCAGGTCATCAGTATGCTCGGTAAAACAACCCCGGAGGAGCTGACGGCATTTATGCACTATACTGATGTGCTTATTACCAACGACAGCGGGCCCATGCATGTTGCAACAGCCTGCGGTACCAAAGTACTGAGCTTGCACACCGGTAAGGAAAAATGTATTTCCACAGGTCCCTATGGCGAAGGGAACCTGGCAATCGAACCCGACATGGCATGCCATCCCTGCGAATTTCCTGAATCGTGTCACAGCCTTGAATGCAGAAACCGTATTACACCTGATAGTGTATTTGCCGCACTTGAAATACTTTTAGGAGCGCATTCTGAAACACACACTGAGGCCCTTTGTGCACAAAAGGGCGTGCAATTGTTCTGCTCAGGGTTTGATGCCAACGGATTCATGGATTTTTATCCTTTGCAAAAAAAGGATATTTCATTTGAAAAACTCAGTGTGTATATGCAGCGTGTACTGTGGTCCCGGGTATTGGCGGAAACAGAAGCCGGGTATGGTGTTCCCAGGCTTGGAGAAAAGGCTGTTGTAAACATATACCGCTATATACAGAAGCATTACCATACGCATACTGTGCCTGATCTGCTTCGACAGTGGAACGTATTATTACCGCACTTTATTCAACTGAAAAGAACAGCCGGAAAAGGAGGCGTGCTGGCGGATGAGGTGCATAGCGCCGGAATGAACCCGGTTCCCAATATTTCACGGCTCCAGCATCTTACACAACAACTTGAAGCCCTTGACAACGAAGTCATAAGTGCCGGTGAAATGATAAAACCGTTCAAAAACTTGATACACCTTTTCCTGTACGAAAAGGAAATTATAGAAGGCGGTTCCATTACGGATATGGCCGTTCAGACCAGGACGGTATATGAAGTGTTAGTTTCACGAATCAATGAACTGGAAGCAATAGGACAACAATTATTTATACTAATGAATAGATAGTTTTAACAAAGGAGGCAACTATGAACATTACAATCAATGGAAACATGGTAAACGGCCAATGCGCAAGCGCAGGCAATCTTGAGGAAGCGCTGGTGCAACTGGCAAACAATGCCGTACCGGAAAATCATCTCGTGGGAACGGTTGTTGTGAACGGCAATGAATTTTCAGAGCTCTACCCGGGTCAGGCGCGTGATATAGGTCTCGAGCGGGTTATGGATCTCGACATCAAGACCGTGTCTCTCGAGCAGGTTGCCGGTGCGGCATTGAAGGACAGCAGCGTTCTGATTACCCGCATCATCGATTCAGCCAACAGGACCGCCGAGCTGTTCAGAATGTATGATGAGGCCGAGGCGTTCGAAAATTTTATCAACCTGCTTGAATCGTTCAGAGACCTGTTCAAGTTTATCGATACGACCCGTAACACCATCAACTGGGATTTTGAGGGAACACAGTATAACGGTCACACGGTTCAGGATGAGTGGTCAAAGCTGATCAATATCATCGACGAAATCAAAACCACCCAGGAAGAGGGCGACTTGATCCTGCTGGCGGACTTGATTGAGTATGAAATTGTACCCATGCTGACGAACTGGATTGCTATTTTCGAAACGAAATCGGCTGAATACAATAACAATTAAATAGAGACCGCACCCATGAATAGAAAAGATTTCTCTTTAAATCATATAGACGAGTTGTGCCTTCTTACAGACATGGCGTTGCAGGCCGGGAGGGTCAATAATCTTGCCAAGGTCACTTCATGCCTGGAAAAGCGCCGGGCGATCCTTGAAAAGAATAATATCTTCAAGAGGGACCTTGACACCGACAGCCGTAAGAAGACCGCCGGTGAAATTGAGCACATGCTGCAGAAAGACTGTGAATTGCGGGGTCTCCTTGAAGGGTACAAAAAAGAACTGCTCAAGGACATCGACAAATACCAGAAAATGCGCAAGCTGCGCAGGAAATTCAACGCTAAAAAGTCCCATATCCCGAAGTTTATAGATAAGAAACTTTAGGAAAAATGTGAAGCAACATGGTGAAACTGTATAAGTTTCACTATGTTGTAAAGCATATCACGTACATTGTCTTCCCTGGTAAACTTGGGGAAGCAATGCCGACCATCCACTCATATCGATTACGGACAGTAGCCATAATTTATACACATATTGGTTGATTCTACTAAACCCGGTCAACCTTATAAGTATTAAAAAGTCATTCTGCGACTTGGAGGTTGTGTCACAATTCATTTTTACCGGTTTAGGAGCTGTTTTTTTTAACCATGCGATCGTTAAAATTTTAAAATAATCGCTTATTGGGCTATGAAAGCCTTCATTTTCGCGTTTTTTATTACGACACAGTCTCCCCGTCGCAGGGTGACCGGTTTTTGGGTCTATATAATTTTCAGGGTCAGATGTAGATAATGTAAAACGGGCTGGTTGTTTATACGTTAAATATTAATGGCTTGTAAGAAAAGGGCTGATGTGAAATTCAGGGTTCTTCTGATTAAAAGTGATTGTGTATAGTTTTCGTTTGTGCTGAACGGTAATGGAGCAAAGGGAGGGCGTGTGGAATAGCATGCGTTGGTTACCATTAACCCGAACGGGCCGGTTTTTGGCCCGGCATGCTATCCCGTTATCATCCGACCCGGGTGTTGATTGTCGGCTGGGCGTCATTCCGGCTGCTGTGGTATACGGCCGCTCCCTGGCTGCCGGTTTCGTTTTCCTTCTCAATGGCTTTCCACGATTCCCTGATGCTTTCCAGTATTTTCAATGATTCACGTACTTTCCGGATATCGTTGTCATTGAGGAAATCGCCCAGGTGTCGGTTGAGAAAGTGGTATATCTTACGCAGGTTTTCGGCGATTTCTTCGCCGCGCTGCATATCAAGGGCGCTGTTCAGCTCCAGGATAATAAACTGGGCCCGGGAGATATACTGGTTGCGTTTTACCATATCGTTGCGCCCATGGGTCTCTATGGCTTCTTTAAGCGATGCAATTACCGCATCGTATACCATCACAATGATTTTGAGACGGTTGCTTGATGAAACCTCCATGTTTTTGTAAGTGTTCGCGTTGGCGTTGTTTTGGTAATTCACGATGTGCATCCTCCCGTATAGTAAATGTTGTTGTTAGCCTAATCGTGCGATAGAGCTGTTCAGCGAATTCATCTGGCTGTTCAGCTCGGTCAGGGTTGCTTCCAGACGGGCGTACTTGGCAGTCAGCCGCATTTCAAGAATTTCTATCCGGTTTTCTTCGTATGAAATTTTACTGTTGATATTATTGATAATCGTATTGTAATTATCTTCCAGGACAGCCAAGGGGCCATCATCCGAATGGGTCAGGAAGGTCAGTTCATCGTTCATGTCGCCTGCCAGACCGCGCTTAAGATCGATAAAGGCGTCGGTGAAATCGGAGCTGTCGTCGGTTACTTTAATAACCAGACCTGATTCGGCTTCGCCCTCGGCACCGGTCAGGGTTTTGGTATCCACGTCCCAGCTAAAAACCGTATGCCACTCACCGCCTGCAATGCGCATTCTGCTCTGGGCCGGGTTTGAGCTGTTGAAATCGATTTCATAGGTGCCCGGCTCGGTAATGCCGTCGATATAGCTGACATACTCGATTTTATCTGAATTAGTGCCCCCGGCGGCGCGACCGTCGAAATAGGAGGCAAACAGGTCTGCCACGGCATCCGGGTTGTCGGACAGTGCCTCATTGAGATCGGTTTCGTTGATAATCAGCAGGCCCTGGGTTTCCGAGCCCTGGTCCACATCGGTATAAATGCCGATCTGCATAAGGTTGATATAGGTGTCGCTGCCATCCCGGAAACCGGACGGGCTGCCTGTTACGATTGCATCCAAACGGCTCTTGATGGTATTGACACCGTAGTTTCCCAGCAGGATGCCGTTTTCAGTGTCTTCCGGGGTTACTTCATCGTTGCCGTTCGTGAGGTTTGCTTCCGCAACAGTGGGGTCAAGCTTGGTTATTTCCTGTATATAGGTACGAACCTCGTTGAATGCGTCAACAAAGTCATAGATATTCTGTTTTGTACTTGTTTTGTCGGTGGCTATAGTAACTGTGGCCGACTCGTTTGAAGGAATATCATGTGTTTCTTTGAGTGTAAAGGTAACACCGGTTATCAAATCGCTGATGGTGTTGGTTTCTCTTTCAATATAATTTCCAACTCCATCAGGATAATCATCAATTTTAAACCAAGCATTAGCAGCACCTGTTTGATCGAAGTTGTTATTCATTTGATCCGGCACGGACGTGACTGCAATGGTGTTGCTGGCACCGGTATCATTTCCGGTTAAAACTAAATGATGTGATGTAGCGCCGCCGGAGCCATCGTCCAGGATGCTGGCGGTAACCCCGGGGTTTGAGGGATCGTTGTTGATGGAATTTACAAGCTGTGTCAGGGTTGTACCGCTGACTACGGATATGCTGACCGAGGTGCCGGCATAGGTATAATCAAAACTGCCGGCTGCGCCGCCGGTATGCACCACTGTGTCTTCACTGGTGAGTCCCTCGTGAATTTCTTTTTCAGCTGCGGCAAGTTGTCCGATTTCAATTTTATATGAATTATTAACGGCCGTACTATCGGCAGTGGCGCTTACTTCGCTTTCATCAGAGGAAGAGGCTGTTTTGGCATAAAACTCATTTGTTGTGTCAATGCTTTTAACGGTGGAGTGCAGGTTCGCCAGCTTGGTGTTCAGGTTCTGGAAGGCCTCAACTTTTGCCTCCCATTCAGCCTTCCAGTTCTCCATAGGTTGGATATAGCGCAGGCGTTCGACCTCAAGCGTGCCGTCTATAATGCTTTTCATGTCGATGCCGGAACCCAGCCCGGTAAATGTAATTGCTCCTGCCATGGTCTCTATACACCCTGCCTGTTACTGGTTTTTTGTATCCAAGCAGATATAATGCAAATATAAAGCCAAAACAAATTTCAAATAAATATGAAGTAAATACAGTGTATTGCAAAATAAAACAGGCAATAAAAAAGGGCCGGCAGGCAATGTTTGCCCCAGCCGGCCCTCAAAGCGGAAAATATTAACCACCGATCAGGGTCAGTGCCATCTGCGGCAGCATGTTTGCCTGGGCAAGCATCGCGATAGCAGCCTGAGATTTGATCTGGTTTGTTACGAAGTCGGTCATTTCCAGGGCGATGTCGGCGTCACGAATACGTGATTCCGCTGCCTGCAGGTTCTCTGCCTGGATCGACAACTGCGAAACAGTGTTTGAGAGACGGTTGATATAACTACCAATGTTGGCACGGATATTATCTTTAGCGGTAATAGCCGCGTCAAGGGTTACCAGGGCTCCCTGGGCGCCGGACTGTGAGGCGATGCTGACAGCATCGATACCCAGTGCAGAACCGCGGGCGTCGCTGATTGAAATAAAATAGTAATCCTCTGCGGAGGAGTTTGTCGGACCAAAGTGGATCTTGAGTCCGTTGGTTCCGGCTCCGGAGAGGTTACCGTTCAACAGGTAAACACCGTTAAACTTGGTAGCATTTGCTATTCGGGTTATCTCACTGCGCATAAGGCCGAACTCGGTGTTCATGATTGTACGCTGGGACGATGTATACGTACCCGTTGCGGACTGTTCGGCAAGCTCTTTCATACGAATGAGCTTTTCATCGATAACAGCCAGAGCACCGTCAGCGGTCTGCAGAAGACTCTGGGCATCGCGGGCGTTTCGAACACCCTGGTTAAGGGCGGCGATTTCAGCACGCATGAGCTCACTAACTGCCAGGCCGGCAGCATCGTCTGCTGAAGAGTTGATTCTCAAACCGGATGAAAGACGGGCTGTTGAAACTGCGAGAGCGTCGAATGCAGTCGTAAAGTTACGGGATGCATTCATGGCCATCAAGTTGTGGTTAATGACTAATGGCATGGTATAAATCCTCCTTGATTTAGTTTTTCTTTTGCTTTCAGCATCTTGCCGAAAGCTATTGGCATCCTTGCCGTTTTTTGTTTCTGCTAATTGTAGGAATGTACATTACTACGATTACTGCTTTTACTACCAGTCTCTAATAACGTACCGTGTGAATTAACCTCCTTTCTACATGGTTTCTTTGTATTCAATGACCGTATCGACAGATTAATCAAAAATCTTAAGTCCCCCGGCGCTATAATTACCTAAATTTACTCAGTAATACTTTTTTCTGAGCTGAACTAAAGATTTTTAAGTATTCTGCCGAAAAGGGTAGTGAGTAAAAAAGCAGGTCTTGGTTTGATAGACACATAGAATAGTACTCCATACACCGTAAAGGAGGGTGCCATGGAGCCGGTAGAAAACAAAAACACACAAGTATCCGAAGTAGAGCGGCAGCAACATGTTGTTGACCGGGGAATAAAAGCCCCGGTCGAAAAGAAAGCAGCGCCGGCAGATCCGGGAGAAAAGGAAGTGTCTGCAAAAAAGGCGCCCAATGATGCTGAAATAGAGACCATTGCCGAAAGCGTCAACAACTATCTGAAAGAAAACGAAACCGATCTCCAGGTTGAAATACATAAAGACAGCAACACGCCTATCTTTAAAATTGTGCGGAAAGAAGATGATGAAGTGATCAGAGAAATCCCTCCGAGAGAAATGCTTGAAATGGCCTCCAAGATTCGTGACATGGTCGGCGTTTTAGTAGATGCCAACGCGTAACAGCCTTACATCAGTGTAGATCCTGATTTTATACGTTCTGTATTCCTTATACTCCCTCCACTGAAAAACCCAACAAAACAGGGAAAAGTATTTAATATAACTGATGTGTTTATTCACAGATCAGGCGATCCGTGATGACTTCTGAATCACATAAAAACAGTTTGAACCGTGCATACTTTATTCATTAAAGTTATTTAAAAAAATATCGATCAATGTAAAGGCCCACACCAACCTAACTGTTGAAAACTGTATAAAAATGCACAAAAATTTATTTAAAATTCTCATAGTAGATGATGACCCTATTATCTGCGAAAGTCTTAAGGAGATTTTCAGCGAAATAGGGAACTATTATGCCGATGTGGCCTTTGATCCCTTCCAGGGGCTTGAAAAACTCCAGGCGGAATCATTTGATATTGTTTTGAGTGATATTTTGATGCCCAAAATGGACGGCATTGAATTTCTTAAAAATATAAAGGCGCGGGACCCGGCCCTTCCGGTGGTTATGATAACCGGTTTTCCTACCGTTGACATCGCCATAAAGGCCATGAAGGAAGGTGCTTCCGACTTTATTACGAAACCGTTTCGGTATAACCAGATCAAGATTATTGCTGAAAAACTGATCAGGGAACGGAAACTGCTGCTGGAAAATGTACAACTCCACGATCAGCTCAAGCAGAAGAAAACCATTGAGACCCTCAACAAAAACCTGAACTCTAAAATCCAGGAAATATCCATTCTGTACACCATCAGCGAGTCGTTTTCCGCGCCGCATATAGATGAAGACATTTATTCTGTGTATGCACGGATAACGGAAATGGCCGCAGAGATCACCGGCAGTTCTTTTGCACTGTTGATGGTGATCGACCGTGAACACAACCAGTTGATACCCAGCGCTTCTTTCGGATTAAACGGGTATCGGGTTTCCCGCACTATTGATTTGAGGAATGTACGTGGGCTGGATGTATTACAGAAGCAGGAGCCTTTTTTAATACACAACGGTATGAATGCCATGCATGAAGTGCTCGGCATCAGCGAACAGGAATTCAACTGCAACAGCCTGGCTACGTTGCCGCTGCTGATCAAGGGCGAGATGTTTGGGCTGTTGATCGTCGGTAACACTCACACCATGCAGTCGTTTAACCAGAACGATATGATGCTGTTGCAAAACCTGTCTCGTAAAGCCTCCCTTAATATCGAAAACAGGCTGCTCTATGACAGTATTATTGAAAACATGCGCGATACCCTGCACTCGCTGGTTACGGCAATCGAAGCCCGCGACAAATACACCCTAAAGCATTCTATCAGGGTTACCGACTATTCCATTGGAATTGCGAAGGTAATAGGCTGTACCGATGACGAGATTGAAATTTTGAACTCTGCAGGCCAGTTGCACGATATCGGCAAAATCGGGATCAGTGACGATATTCTCTTGAAACGAGGTAATCTGACGGCCAATGAGTATAATATCATTAAGCAGCACCCGGTAATCGGTGAAAACATATTGCAACCCCTTGGCTTTCTGCCTATGGAACGGGACATTATCCGCAACCATCACGAACGCTGGGACGGCGGCGGATACCCGGACGGACTGCAAGGGGAGCGCATACCGTTGCTGTCACGCATTATCGCTGTTGCTGACTCTTATGATGCCATGACAACCGACAGGCCCTATCGCAGTGCTCTTACGCCGGATGCGGCCCTGCGTGAACTGGTCAACAATAAGCTACAGTTTGATAACCGGGTTGTGGATGCATTTATCGAAAGTCTTGAAGAATATAGTCAAGGATCCAACAAGAATTAAAAGGGGCAGGCGGTACTCGGAACAGCGCTCAATTACTAAATGAAGATATATCAACATCTTATAATTTGTTACCTGAGATTGTTTTTAGGCATGGAAAATGCTTGGATTATAGAAGGAAAAACATTAACCAATAAAGGTGCGCATTGTGAGTTTTCCTGACTATTTAACTAAAGGGCAAGTGGTTGACTTTGAGATTGAAATTGAGGATAAACGTCCGAAATTCATGTCGCGGGTTGTGGAGGTTGATGAAACAAACCTGGTTATCACTATTGAAGAGCCTGATTTTTCCAGCGAAGGCATAACCGAAGGAACCAAGGGCATTATCTGGGGGAAGAAACGCGGGTTGCAGTACAGCCTGTATGTTGAGGTTGCCGCAATGCAGGATAATATAACGGTGAGTTTAAAACACCTCCCGTCCCGTACGCACCTGCGGGTTGATGCATTTATTAAAATGACCTGGAAAACAATTTCGGAATCGGATTTTCTGGCCAAGAAGAAAAAATACGTCCTGAATATGGCCCCCGACAGTGAGGAGTATCTGAGAGCACCGCAGCGTTTCCTGGGTGACGATCATGACGCAACGTCGAATATTCCGCCTGAAATAATCAGTGAAATGCACAGTATCCACCGCAAGCTCGATTTTATTATAAAGATACTCGGGCAGCAGGATGCCGATAATATCTTCAATATTGAGCCCATTGAGGTCAATCTCAGCGGGTCGGGTTTGCGTTTCAAAACAACGGATGAACTGCCGGAAGACACCTACCTGGATATCGAACTGGTGCTGCCCATATCTTCAGGTATTATCATCGGCCTGATCGGGCAGGTGGTTCGTACTCTACCGACTACCGACGGACCGCAGGAAAAGGAGATTGCCCTTAAATTCGCCGCCGTTAATGAAGACGACCGGGAGTGTATTATCAGGTATGTTTTCAAGCGGCAGAGGGAGTTGTTGAGGGCGGAAGAGAACGAGTAATCATTCTAAATTTCAAGTGCCATATCGATACCCATAGCATGTGTGCTGTGCGGCTGTTTTTTTGGATTATCTGCAAAATTTCAATAAGACGCAAGCGCCTCCTTCTTTTCTTTGCGCGCCAAAGAAAAGAAGGAGGCGCCCTGCAACTTGTCCCGCCGAAACAGGCGGGATTCCCTCGCGGCACGATTTCATCCGGCGGGTCGACAAACTCGCCCCGGCAAGCCGTGGCTCAGACATGTCGACCCTTTTCTCCGACTGAAATCGATGCACTCGGCCGCGTTGCAAAGGGTCCGTAATCCGACGTCAGCGATCAATTGGAAAAACCTTTCTTGGTTCATGCGTTATGAAAAGCCTTTATTCTGTGCAAGCTACCCTTTAGGATGTTTCTTGGAATTGTGTCTAATCATCACACGTAATAATTAATCGACTACCAGTTCGCCGGAGAGGGAGTGGATATTGGCGCGGGTGATTTTTACCGGGTGGATTTGTCCCAGCAGATCGGCTGATCCGCCTTTGCAGTTTACAACAATGTTGGTGCGTGTTCTGCCTGCCAGCAGTGAACTTGCCTTTTTACTGACTCCATCAAATAAGACATGCTCGATACGACCGATATGCTGTTTGTTGATGTCGTGGGATATATCGCGCTGGATGTCGTTTAAAATCTTCAGACGTTTGATCTTCACGTCGTAGGGTATTTTTTCGGGATGGGTTGCGGCCTTTGTGCCTTTGCGGTCGGTATAGTGGAAGATAAAAAGGTCGGTAAAACGAATATCGTTGATAATGTCGACGGTGTCCTGGAAATCCTGCTCTGTTTCACCCGGAAAACCGACAATAATGTCTGATGTAATGCTGATACCCGGTTTAACCAGACGCAGACTGTCGATTTTTTTCAAATAGTCCCGGCGGGAGTACTTGCGGTTCATTTTCTGCAATATTTCATTGGAGCCCGACTGCAACGGCAAATGGATGTGTTCGCACACCTTGTCAAGGTCACCGAAACAGGCAATCAGATCATCGGATAAATCCTTGGGATGGGATGTGACGAATCGTACACGTTCCAGCCCTCTAACCGCATTAATAGCGGCCAGGAGGTCGGGAAACGAAACGCCGGGCTCCAGCCCCTTACCGTATGAATTGACGTTTTGACCAAGCAGTGTAATCTCTTTAACGCCGCTCCGTACCAGCGAGCGGATCTCGGTGAGTATATCCTCAGGCGTGCGGCTGCGTTCGCGACCGCGTACATACGGTACAATACAATAGGCGCAATAGTTATCGCATCCCTGCATAATGGAAATGAATGAACCGGTTTGCCCGGGTGCAACGGTATAGTCGGCATGGGGGTAGATGCTGTCGTTATAGTCAATACGGGTGTCGGTGGCGCTGTTTTCCGCTGCCTCTGCAAGCATGTCCGGCAGCCGTGACATGGACTGCGTACCGAATACAAGATCAATGTAGGGGTATTTTTTTATAAGGTTGCGGCCTTCCTGCTGTCCAAGACACCCGCCGACCCCGATAATGAGGTCCGGCTTTGAGCGCTTAATTTTTTTTATACGCCCGAGCTCGCTGTATACCTTGTCTTCGGCTTTCTGGCGGACTGTACAGGTATTGAGCAGAATACAGTCGGCATCCTTGTATGACTCAGCCCTGGTATAGCCGTGTGATTCAAGCATCTTTATGATGCGAAACGAGTCGTATTCATTCATTTGACAGCCGAATGTTTTTACGAATACCCGTTTTTCCGTCCGGTCTGTTTTTTCAGCATCGCTCATTGGTATACAAGAGATCTATTGTTGTTGAAGACGGTAGCCGCTGACTATCGGTGAATCTCTCTATAGTACGATGGATTTCATAATATATCAAAATAAATTTCTGTTCTGTATGGAAATGCTTTATGGAGAGGGTTGTTGAGAAAGCTGCAACACAGCGAAAAAAGGGCGGGGCTGTTTTTCTCCTTACGTCAGACGTTTGTTGGCATCGTAGAGACGCTTTGCCAGCGTATCGATAATAGAGACTGCAAGCTTGGGATACAACTCGAGAATGTTGCCGAGGTCTTCGACGTTGAATACCTGTACAACGCTGCGCCCAAGCGACGTAATGGTAGCACTGCGCTTTTCATTGAGCAGGGCGCTCATTTCGCCGAAATACTCTCCGGCTTGGGTGATTTTAGCTACTTCATTACCCTGTATTGATACCTGGAGTCCGTCGTTTGTTTCAATGAGCCGGTATATTTCCTTACCGTCGGCACCTTCCTCTATAATGACTTCACCATCCTGGTAAATTACTTCATTAATATCGACCACCTTTTCAAACGGGATGTGCTCTTCGGCAACCTGTGTGGTCTGTTCAAGCTGCCGCATAACCGATTTCAGTATCTGTTCGGTCAATTGAGGGCGGTCATACAGGATCTCGCGCATCATTTGGATATGATACGCCGCTACTCTGCACCGTGAGATGGCGATTGCCGTTGTAGTATATAATCTGCCGAGATAGTGATTTTCAATGCCGAAAACATCACCCTCGGTAAGCACACGAATGGTCTTATTGTTTTGCAGTATTTCGACATTACCCTGTAAAATGACAAAAAATCTGTCGTTGGCAGCTCCCTCGTTTACCACGATTTCGTGGGGCTGGTACTCTTTTATCGTTACTTGATGCTCAAGTTTAGCTGGTGACATGGTATTGCTTCTTACACTATTGTTTGTTACGTAGTATAAAACATATCGAATTTTTTTTTAAATAAATTACATATTTATTGGGATTATACCAAGGCTGCAACCTCATACATGTTCAGTTCGGTTGTTATTTATTGCAAAAAAACAGCAATTAATTTAAATAATTATTGCTTTTTTATAATAAATGCATGATATATGTCAAGGAGATTATGAGGGCTTCTCAGGAATATACGGGGCATACATGAAAGCAAAAAAGGCACATCCAAGCATAAAAAGTGATATGAAATTTTAAGTTTAAAATTATAAAAGATACTTTTTTTGATAATATGGTATTGTTTCACTTGAAAAAGCGCGCAAACCATTATAGAAGATATTCTATAATTTACTTATTTAACTTAAAGAATTTCACAACATTGCCGATTATAGTTCAGAGAAAAACAATCAGCGATTTCCTGACTTTTTAAGTATCCGTAGTTGTTTTATATGGAAATTATTATATATAATAAAGATAACGCTTATGAGACGGATACAGCAATTTATCATTATCCTTAGAAAACAGATACATAATTACTGAAAATATAACTGAAAACCTTGTGAAGGAGTATGGAGTATGGCTGATCAAAGCATGAAAATACTGATAGTGGATGATTTTTCTACAATGCGCAGGATCGTTCGAAATATATTGAAACAGCTTGGATTCACCAACATCGAGGAAGCCGAAGACGGGGATGTGGCTTTTGAAAAGATGAAAGAGGGTGATTATCAATTCGTCATAACCGACTGGAACATGCCTAATATGACCGGGCTTGATTTGCTTAAAGCCATACGGGCCGATGAAAGACTGAAAGACACACCGGTGCTGCTTGTTACGGCCGAGGCTGAAAAAGAAAACGTCGTGCAGGCCGCCCAGGCCGGTGTCAATGACTATATTGTAAAACCGTTCACCGCGGATGTAATGCAGAAAAAAATCGACAGAATATTTGGTTAAACAGGAAAGTAGAACACCCAAAGAGTACTGAACCTACACTTACAGGTTATGCCTCATGAGATCTGAGAAGCTGCTACAGGCATTAGATGCGGTTGCACAGGAACTGGTTACTGCCGATCCGGAAAACCTGCAGGATCTGGGGAAAATATACGACCTTTTCCAGTCAATCCTCGAGGAGGCGGAACGAACAGAATTAAAACGAATAGCAGAAGCCGTTGCTGCAATTTCGGAAATTGTTAAAAAGATTATGATGGACGAGGACATCGACAGGGTAAAGATGTTCGAGGCCTTTAACGACTCTGTATCGTCCATTCAACATATAGCACTCCCGGGGTTTGATCCTGAAAAAATAGTATTTCCCGAAGAGCTTGGTATAGAAAACCCTGCGGCAGGGGCAAAAGAAGCAACTGCATTCTCACTGCCGACGCATCTTGATGTTGAAATTTTTAATGAGTTTCTTTCGGAGCAGGACAATGTTCTTGAAAACATTGAAAATCATATACTGAAGCTTGAAAAGAGCAAAAATGCCGAATCGGTAGCGGTACTTCGCCGGATTTTCCATACACTCAAGGGAGAGGCCGGTGTTTTTGAACTGAAGGACATAGAAGCCTGCTGCCATCAGACGGAAGATCTCATCGATGCCTCCGGCGATGAATTACCCATTGATAAGCTGCTTACCGTTAAAGACTGGCTGAAAGATGTTTTTGACGCTTTAAAATCAAACAGCGTGATGCCGCCGTTTGATCAAGGCATTTTGCAGGCCGATGCAGATACGGCAAAACAGGAAAGCGTCGCGCCGGCCGCCCCAAGGGGGGGCAAAAAGGCCTTTCATCTTCCTGAATACCTTGATGAAGATTTGTTCAATGAATTTATCGACGACCAGGACAGTGTACTTGAAAATATGGAATCGTGTCTGCTGACCCTTGAAAAGGGTATGGACACCGAAACCATTGCGGATCTTCGGCGGATTTTCCATACGCTTAAGGGAGAGTCCGGTATTTTCGAACTGGTTGACGTTGAGCGTGTCTGTCACCTGACGGAAGACCTTATCGACGAATCCGGTGACAGTTTGCCTATAGATAAATTTCTTTCCATTAAAGACTGGTTGAAAGATGTTTTTGATGCGCTGAAAAAGCGTACGGTGCTTCCTGAGTTAAGCGAAAACATCGTCACGGCTTTGCGTATGGGCGGCGGTGCTGCTCCGGAAGCACAGGAAGAGCAAGTGGATATGGCCGTGCGCCGGGAACCTCCCAAGCCTGAGAAAGAGGAAGCCCCTGCCGAGGAGGAAGAGGTAGCCTATGCCGTCAATAAAGGTACCGAGGTAAAAAAACCCGAGCCGGAACCTGAACCCGAAGTGGAAGAGGCAACCGTTGAACAAATATTAATCAGTGCCGACCTTGATCTGTTGTCTGATTTTGTTTCCGAGGTGAAGGAGCACATCGATAACATCGACAACAGGCTCCTGTCACTTGAAAACACACCGGAAGACCCGGATTTGCTTAATGCAATCTTCAGGGTTTTTCACACGATCAAGGGAGCTGCAGGATTTCTGGCCCTCGATGAAATATCGCGATTGGCCCATACCACCGAAAATTTACTTGATATGGCCAGGAAGGGAGAGGTTCTCCTTGCCGGGGTGAAGGTTGATGTTATTTTTGAAGCTGTCGACGAGATGAAAAAGCTCGTCAACAACATAGAAGAGTCGATTTCAACCGGTTCCACTACCTATCCGACTGAACCGTCGCTCAACAGCCTGATCAATAAAATACAAAAAGTGCTGGCAGGCGAACCGGTTGAAACAACCCAGCCCGAAAAACCGTCTGAACCGAAACCGGATGAGCCACAACCGGTTGAACCCGTAGAACCTGTCCCTGCACAGCAAGCTCAGGCTCAGGCCCCGGAACCTGTGGAGGCTTCCGCTCCCGAGCCTGCGACACCTGGTTCCGCGGCCCCGGAACCACAGCCCGTTGTTCCCGATGCAAGGCTGCAACAGCAGGTGAAGAAAATCAAGGAATCGATTAAGGTCGATTCTGAGAACCTTGATAAGTTGATCGATGCCATCGGTGAGTTGGTTATCATCGAGTCCATGATCCGGCAGGACAACGCCATCCGAAACTCGGCATCTTCAAGCCTGCTGCGAAATGTTACCCAGATGGACAAGATCACCCGGGAACTGCAACAGCTTGGCATGTCGTTGCGCATGATTCCGGTGAAAGCCACGTTCCAGAAAATGGCCCGTGTGGTCCGTGACCTTGCCAAGAAGAGCGGTAAAAAAATTGAGTTCGTTACCCACGGCGAAGACACAATGCTTGACAAGAGTGTGGTAGACCGCATCGGCGACCCCTTGATTCACTTGGTGAGAAATTCGGTCGACCACGGTATTGAGGCCGCACCTGACGACCGTAAAAAAGCGGGCAAGAGCGAAACCGGCAAGGTGGAGTTGACCTCGTTTCATAAAGGAGGAAATATATATATTGAAATCCGGGATGACGGTCGCGGGTTGAATAAAGACAGAATTCTGCAAAAAGCCACCGAAAAAGGCCTTGCACGCGAATCCCAGACCTTAAGCGACCGTGAAATTTTCGACCTGGTATTCCTTCCCGGTTTTTCCACCGCCAAGAAAGTGACCGATGTGTCCGGCCGTGGTGTCGGTATGGATGTTGTTAAACGTACCATTGAAGACCTGCGGGGAAATATCGAGATTTTCTCCGAACAGGGCAAGGGTTCCACCTTCAGCCTCAGGCTGCCTCTTACCCTTGCAATCATCGACGGCATGCTGGTCGGCATCGGTGAAGAGCGCTATATCATTCCGACCCTGTCTATTGTTGAATCGATTCGGCCCCGCATTGAAGACATTTCAACCATTGTAGGGCGCGGGGAAATGATTAAAATCCGTGATAATCTGATTCCTCTGTTTCGCCTGGCTAATCTTTTTGATGTCGAGGGAGCGAAACAGGACCCGACCGAGGGCATCGTAATAGTGGTTGAGGACAGCGGTAAAATGACCGGGTTGCTGGTTGATGAACTTCTCGGCCAGCAATCAACAGTTATAAAAAGCCTTGGTGCTTCGATGAAAGGCCTGTTGGGCATTTCCGGAGGCTCGATTATGTCCGATGGTCGTGTCGGCATTATTCTGGATATTGCCGGAATTGTGAAGCTGGCCACCTCAAAGAGCACCTTGGGTTCTGAAGAAAACACACATCCTGAAATGTGATTATTTTCATAACGGGGGAAACATTATGGCAAATTCAATAACCGACAGTAGTCAATCCAATGTGAACCGCACTGAAAAGTTTCTGACCTTCAGTCTGGGAAGCGAGCAATACGGCCTGGAAATTTTGAAAGTCCGTGAGATTATCGGGCTTATGGACATAACCCAGGTTCCACGAACACCTGATTTTGTACGGGGAGTGATAAATCTGCGTGGAAAGGTCATCCCCGTTATCCACCTGCGGACCAAGTTCGGTATGGAATCAATCGAAGACACCGATCAGACCTGTATCATCGTTGTTGATATCGCGGTGGAGTCGACATCACTGCAAATGGGTATCATTGTCGACAGCGTATCGGAAGTACTCGATATAGAGCAGGATGATATTGAAGATACTCCCACGTTCGGCACCGCTGTGAGTACCGAATTTATCAAAGGAATCGCAAAGACAAAGGGCGGCGTTAAAATACTGCTTAATATCGAGCAGGTTTTGTCGACGGAAGAAATTCAATCACTATCGAAAAGCGCAGCTTCCGATAACCAGACAGAAATGCCGTAATGGACAAGAAAACATTTCAGACTTTTCGAGAAATTGTGTATGATCACAGCGGCATACATCTCAATGAAACCAAGGAGGCGATGGTTTCATCACGTATTGCAAAACGTATGCGCCTCCTGGGATTGCAAACGCATAAAGACTACCTCAAGTATTTAGTTGATGATCAGGACGGCGAGGAGATAACAAAATTTCTGGATGTTATTTCGACAAACGTTACCAGTTTTTTCAGGGAAGCCGAGCACTTTGACTACCTCGGAAATATTGCTGAAGAATGGATTGCAGGAGGTCGCAACCGATTACGCATCTGGTGCGCTGCATCCTCAACAGGTGAAGAACCCTATACGATCGCCATGACACTTTTATCGGCTGCAAGTGGAAAATCCCTTGATATGCGGATACTTGCGACCGATATATCTACTAAGGTGCTTGCAGCGGCACAAAAAGGTGAATATACCGAAACGATAATGGCCAAAGTACCTGCGCAACTGAAAAACCAGTTCTTTGTTAAAAAAAAAGTAATGGATCAAACGGTTTTTGCGGCTTCTGATATCCTAAAAAAAATGATTGTTTTCAGGCGTCTCAATCTTTCACAACCCCCGTTCCCAATGAAGGGAATGCTTGATGCCGTATTTTGCCGCAATGTTATGATTTACTTCGACAATGAGACGCGCGGCGCGTTGATTAATGAAATATACCGTTTGCTTCGGCCGGGAGGATATCTGTTTACCGGGCACGCTGAGAGTCTTACGAGCCTTAAAACACCGTTTCAGTGTTTGCGACCATCGATATACAGGAAATAGAATGACTTTTTCTACCGAGAAACTTATCACTAGCTAAGGGAGTTTGCGTGAAAACACAAGTTGTCGGCATTTCAGATATGAAAGTTTCTAACAAACCCGAAGAAGTCTTGATTACCTATTCACTCGGGTCCTGTCTTGGAGTTGTTATTTACGACCCTGTTGCTCGTGTTGCCGGTCTGCTGCACAGCATGCTGCCCTTATCAAAAATCGACCCGCAAAAAGCCAAAGCATCTCCATTCATGTTTGTCGATACCGGTATTCCCTTATTGTTTAAGGAGGCGTACAACCTGGGAGCCGAAAAAAAGAATATCATTGTCAAGGCGGCAGGGTGTTCATCTCTCCTTGACGAGAAAGGTTTTTTCAAAATCGGGGAACGCAATTTTACCGTTTTGCGTAAACTGTTGTGGAAAAATAATATCCTGATTGATAAGCAGGATATCGGTGGTAATCATTCCCGAACCGTATCCGTGTCCATCAATAACGGCAGGGTGACGGTAAAGACCGGCGGGAAGGAGCATGAACTATGAGCTTTAAAAAAGAGATTCTCGAAAATATTAAAGCTCTTCCGACCATGAGCACCACAACCAGCAAGATTGTGACCCTGCTCGGGTCGAAGGATATCGACATGAATAAAATTATTCAGTTGATACAGTTCGATCCGGCAATAACCACCAATGTACTGAAGCTTGTCAATTCATCATATTTCGGCTTGCAAAAGCAGGTTACCTCGATCAAGCAGGCCGTAGTGCTGCTTGGGTTGAACCAGGTGCACAGGATCGTTATAGCGGTTTCGTTTTCACCACTGATGAACAATAAGATCGACGGATACGATATGCCTTCGGGAGCGCTATGGGAACACTCAGTTGCAACCGCAGTCGCTTCTGAAACCATTGCCAAGATGATAAAGTTTCCGGATAACGACATGGTTTTCACAGCCGCGTTGCTGCATGATGTGGGTAAGATAGCCTTATCCACCTTTGTAGATGAATACTACAACCGCATCGAAGAGGATGTTCAGAATTCCAACGAATCTTTTGAGGTTGTCGAGAAGAAGATCTTGGGAATCGACCATGCCGAAGCCGGCGCAGTTATTCTTAAGAACTGGGGCATACCTCAAAACCTTTTCATGCCTGTGCTCTGGCACCACGATCCCGATGCCTGTACCATTGATGATGCCCAGAAGCTGGTCGATATCGTCCACCTTGCCGACTCGCTGTGCATGGCAGGAGGCATGGGTGTCGGAAGAGACGGGCTGCAGTACCGGCCCTCGGAGAATGTGGTTAAACGGCTGAAGTTTAAGGCGATCATGCTTGAATCGATTATGAGTCAAACGATGACCGGGATAGAGAATTTAAAAGAGATTTTTGAAATATAACCAACGGAGGATATTCGATAAATGTCATTTAATATTTTAATTGTCGACGATTCAAAGACGATTCGCTCCGTCATAAAAAAAACAATTCAGATAGCAGAGGTGCCGGTCGGGGAAATCTTTGAAGCTACCAACGGGGAAGAGGGCCTTCAGCAGATGAAAGACAACTGGATAGATCTTGTATTTGCGGATATCAACATGCCCGTTATGACCGGTATCGAAATGATCGAGAAAATGGATGCGGATCAGATCCTGGAAAAAATGCCGGTCATCATTGTTTCTACAGAAGGGAGCAAGACACGTATTGAAGAGCTCTTCAAGAAAGGAGTCAGGGCGTATATTCGCAAGCCGATAACACCGGAAATGTTACGAAACGTCGTTAAAGATGTGATGGGAGACTACGATGAACAGTGAAACCTCGGAAGTATTAAAGACCGTTTGTTGCGATGTATTTGAACAACTGGCATTTATGTTCGGAGAAGAAATCGACAAAGAAGACATTGAGAGTGATTCAAACAAATTCATGAAGGCCCAGATGTCCTATAAAGGGGAGAGGGAAGGGGAGATCGATATCGTGCTGCCCAGTGAGCTGGCCGATGCTCTTGCCATTAACATACTGGGGCTCGACGAGGATGATGCTATCGATTCCGGTGCTTCCACTGATGCCCTGAAGGAGCTGCTCAATACAATTTGCGGACGCATGATGACGTCGCTGTACGGAGAAGAAGCCGTTTTCGACCTGTCGGTTCCCAAAACCGATGAACTGGACAACGAGCAGTGGCAGGCCGTTATAAACGATAAAGAGTACCTGGCCATTGATATGGAAGACAACCCGGTTTTAATTTATTTCACCGACTAATAAAGGCCCGACTGATGAGTATAAAAGTTTTAGTTGTCGATGATTCAGCGGTAGTCAGAAACATTTTTTCCAAAGAACTGGACAGCGATCCGGAAATAGAAGTAGTGGGAACCGCTCCGGACCCGTTTGTTGCCCGGGACAAAATTGTTCGCCTTAAACCCGATGTCATCACCCTCGACATCGAAATGCCGCGCATGGACGGCATCACGTTTCTCAGGAAGCTGATGAAACATTATCCGCTGCCGGTCATCGTTGTTTCGTCGTTGACGCAGAAGGGCAGTGAGCTTGCCATGGAAGCGCTTAATGACGGTGCCGTGGAAGTCATGTGTAAGCCCGGACCGGCATACGGTGTCGGCGATATGTCCCTGAGCCTTATTGAGAAAATCAAGGCTGCATCGCGGGTCAGTGTCAATAATCTCGAAAAAGTCAAACAGCAAACCAGCATTGCCGGTAAAAAGAAACTTTCACTTACCCGGACCACCAACAAGGTCATTGCCATCGGTGCATCAACCGGCGGAACCCAGGCCCTGGAGTTCATTTTAACGGCCATGCCGTCTAATGCTCCGGGAATCGTCATTGTGCAGCATATGCCCGAAAAGTTCACCAAAAGCTTTGCCATGCGGCTAAACGACATTTGCAAAATCGAGGTGAAGGAAGCCGAGCACAACGACCGGGTGATTCCCGGCAAAGCGATGATTGCTCCCGGAAACAAGCATATGGTGCTTAAGCGTTCCGGTGCAACGTATATGGTTGAGATTAAGGACGGTCCGTTGGTTAAACGTCAGCGCCCCTCGGTAGAAGTGCTTTTTAATTCAGTTTCAAAATATGTCGGAAACAATGCCGTGGGAGTTATTTTAACCGGCATGGGGTCCGACGGTGCCGACGGTATGCTGAAAATGAAAAAAAGCGGGTCCATCAACATTGCCCAGGATGAAAAGTCCTGTGTGGTATTCGGTATGCCTAAAGAAGCCATCAAAATGGGCGGGGTAGACAAGATTATGGACCTGAGCGTCATTCCGGAAGAGATGCTCAAACTGGCCTGAAACAGGCCTTATATTTTTTTACATTCATTGGTTTACATAATATAACTTATCGGACGTAATGTCTATACTCATCCAAAATGTCCGTCATGTAGTCCCGCACCCCTTTGGAGTATCTTCCCCGTCTGTATGTCCTCTCAAGAACTGTAGAATATTTCTCAAGCGATATCCTGTTGTTGTATAGCAGTGCGAACAATGCCATAGGTGTGTTTATGTAGGGAATCACATTTGTTTTGCAGTAGCTGCAGAGTGTACCGTCATCAGTTAAAATGCACTGGGTATTGATTGTCAGGTGCAACTTCAAAACTGTTGTGTCGGCACGTGATACTTTTTTTGAAATAGTATTTAATTTTACAGTAGTATCGTATGCTTTGACTTCGAGTAATGTATCAACATTTTTTATAATATGTTTTGATTTAACATTATAATTTAAATTTTTTATCTCATTAAGGATTTCCTGAGTGACCAGGCAGCGCTTCAGAGCGGCAAAGTGCTCCAGCATGCCGACTTTCGACAGCAGCAGTATCGACGATGCATCCGCTGAAACGGTTCCACCTTCCTGTAATATCTTTTGATTTAATGTCGGAAGCTTGTTTTGGGCTTGTTTCATTATTGATTATTTATGTAATTTGTATTACTATTCACAGATTAACTTGAAACGAACCATAACAACTCTTTATCACAAAAACGTAATACTATGACAACGAAAAGTACACATGAAAAAATCCTAATGGGCAACGAAGCAATCGGGCTTGGGTTGGTTGAAAACGGCTGTACGGTTATTACTTCGTATCCCGGTACTCCGGCATCTGAAATTATTTCCTCTGTTGCCAGGTTCAAAAATGAGCACGACCTGAAGCTGCATGTTGAGTGGTCGGTCAATGAAAAGTCGGCCTATGAGGTTGCCCTTTCAAACAGTTACATGGGCTGCCGTTCGGCGGTTGCCATGAAACAGGTCGGGCTCAATGTGGCCTCAGACCCGCTTATGAGCAGTGCGTATACCGGAATTATCGGCGGATTTGTGCTTGTATCTGCTGATGACCCGGGACCTCACAGCTCCCAGACCGAACAGGACAGCCGTTTGATGGCAATGCTTGCTAAAATTCCCGTCTTCGACCCCTCTTCTCCCCAGGAAGCATACCAGATGGTTAAAACTGCGGTAACCCTTTCTGAGAAAAACGGCATCCCGGTAATGATACGCCCTACTACCCGGATCTGTCATGCCCGACAGAATGTAAAAACCGGAACCATTCAAAAGCTGAAACGCAAAGCAACTTTTTCAAAAGACCCGCAGCGCTGGGCAGCCACACCGAAATACCGCTTTAAGCTGCACGGCGAATTGAATAAGAAGCTGGCCCAGATCAGCGCTACCAAGAACCTGCAGCCCGAACGTGTGAATAAGCGTAAAAAAGCCCCGAAACACTGCATTTTATCTTCCGGGGTGGCCTATTCGTATGTCTATGATATGATGAAAGACGCCGAGCTGCTTGATCAGGCGGCGCTCTACAAAGTGCCCATGCCCTTCCCTCTTTCCCAGGATTTTTTGCAAGACCTGTGTAACTCTTATGAACATATACTTGTCATTGAAGAGACGTATCCGGTTATTGAAATGCAGCTCCCCGACAGAACAAATGTGCAGGGCAAAATAAACGGTTTCATACCCCCTGAGGGTGAACTAACGCCGGATGTTATTTATCCGGCGCTGAATACCTTCCTGGAACGTAAAACCGGGAAAATTCCAAAGGCAAAGCCGGGCGGACAACGCCCTTCCCTCTGTGCCGGCTGTCCTCACCGGGCTTCATATTACTGCATCAAAAAAGCATTGCCTAAAGCCGTGTATCCGGGCGACATCGGCTGTTATACCCTTGGCGTCAACCTGGGAGCCGTTGATACCTGCCTGTGCATGGGCGCGTCGATCAACCAGGCTGCCGGATTTTACCACTCGTTTAAAACCTCAGGCAGTGAAGCCAAAACCGTTGTAGCAACCATCGGTGATTCCACGTTTATCCATTCCGGTATCACCGCATTGATCAATGCGAAATATAACGACGCCCGCTTCATCCTGATGATTCTGGACAACAGCACGACCGCCATGACCGGCAACCAGCCCACGGCACTTACCGGCGTTATGGCCGACGGCTCCCCCGGGAACAGCGTAGACCTGCACGGAATTCTTAAGGGATGCGGTATGCAGTTTGTAAAAACCGTCGATCCCTTTGATATCGAAAAGATGATAGCAACGCTGAAGGAGGCCGAAAAGTTCACCCGGGCTTCAGACGGCGGTATTGCTGTTATTATCGCCAAGCGTCCCTGTTTGATGATCAGTGAAAAAAAGAAAGTGTATTCGGTATCGGTGTCGGAGGCATGTACCGGTTGTAATTACTGCATCACCAACTTTGAGTGCCCTGCCCTGATTACCGTAAAAGACCGTGCTGCAATTGATCAGCTTTCCTGCAGCGGGTGCGGCGTATGCGTGCACGTGTGTCCCATTAAAGCAATAGAGATTGAAAGATAATTAAATATGACGAAAAAGAAGATAGATTCACAAATTGTTATTTGCGGCAGAGGCGGCCAGGGTGTCCTGTTCCTTACCCGGCTTATCGACGAAGTCGCCGTTCACCAGGGCAATAATGTTATTTCTTCCGAAACCCATGGCATGGCCATGCGGGGCGGATCGGTGGCATCATACATCCGTATCGGCGATTATGCATCGCCGCTCATCAGAACCGGCCAGGCCGACATTATTCTTGCCCTTACCGACAGCGAACTGCAGTTCAATAATCATTTACTCAAGAAAGATACAGGCACGGTATTCGTGAACAGCCCGAATAAAAAAAATAATGCCGTCAATGCAACCCGGATTTCAAAGGATTTGGGTTCCGTTGTTGTTGCAAATCTGGTCCTGCTGGGGTATGCCTGTAAAGACGACACGTTTCCTTTCGATTTTTCAACGGTTAAAACCGTCTTGAAAAAAATAAGTCCGCCCCGTTTTCTCGACAGTAACATCGAGGCCCTGACGGCCGGGTATCAAATATAAAACATACTCTTTGTGAATTGCCTGTAAAGGGGATTTTCTATGTTTCAACCTGAATTTGAAAAGTTGGACCGCAGCGACCTGACCGTGCTTCAGCTCGAACGGCTCAAAAAAACGGTCCATACGATCCAGACCAAAAACGAATTTTATGCTGCAAAAATAAACAATATCGCTGCGGCAGATATCACCGACCTCAGCGATATCCAGCAATTTCCGTTCATGACCAAAGACGACCTCCGCGACGGATATCCCTATACATATTCCTGTG
>JANQGV010000047.1 GCA_028282925.1 Thermodesulfobacteriota bacterium | reverse complement strand
GTCAAGTCGGAAGAATGCAATTATTTCCTGCAGTTGCCTGGCCTGACCGGTCATCTCGGCTGCACTGCATCCCATCGCTCCAGCACTGGTCGACAAATTTTCCGCACTGCTGGACATCTCCTCTGCTGCTGATGAGTTTTGTTGTGTTACCTGGTCAAGCTGCTGAATGGCCTTGTTGATCTGGCCGGCTCCGGAGTTCTGCTCATTGCAGGCCGCACTGATTTCCTGCACCAGGTCAGCCGTTTTCTGGATGTCCGGTACCATTTTCATCAAAAGCTCCCCGGCTTTTTCAGCTATTTCAACACTGCTGGCTGAGAGCGTATTGATCTCGGCCGCGGCATTCTGGCTGCGCTCGGCAAGCTTCCTGACCTCGGAGGCGACAACGGCAAAGCCTTTTCCCGCTTCACCGGCCCGGGCGGCTTCAATGGCTGCATTAAGTGCCAGCAGGTTGGTCTGACGTGCAATTTCTTCGATAATGGTAATCTTACCGGCAATGTTCTTCATGGCGCTGACGGTTTCTTTCACCGCACTACCGCCCTCCTGGGCGTCCTGTGCCGCCTGCAGGGCGATCTTTTCCGTCTGCAGCGCATTATCGGCATTCTGCTTGATGTTGGATCCCATCTGCTCCATGGAGCTTGAAGCTTCTTCAGATGACGCGGCCTGCTCGGTAGCTCCCTGGTTCATCTCCTCGGCGGAGGAACTCATCTCTTCGCTGGTTGAAGATACACTGTCTGCAGATGTTTTAACGGTTTCCGCCATCATCTTTACATTGTCGGCCCCGGACTGTACTTCTGCAACGATACCCTTAAGGCTTTCACACATGCTTTTCATAGACGCATACAACCCCTCAATTCTCCTGCCGTGTGTATCAAAGCTCATCGTTAATTCACCATCGGCGATCTTGGCGGCAATGTCTGCAATTTCGGCCGGCTCTCCTCCCAACTGCCGGGTGAGACCCGAAACAATGATGAACCCGATAATGGCTCCCAGTAAAATTGCTGTCAGTGTTGCCGCAATAGTACTGACTTTGGTAAAGCTTGCGGTGCGTGCAGCTTCTTCACCTCTCACAACCAGCAGCGCTTCTTCTGCATCGACAAGTTCTTTGATTTTTCCCCTGATCGCATCCATGTAGGTCTTGCCGATTTTCTTGGCAACCAGCGCGTTCACATCATCCATGTCCACTGGAAACTCGTTCATTTTTCTGCGGGCATTAATTTCAGGTTCCGCCGCATTCCGGGCCCACTTTGTTGCAAGGTTCTCCAGTGCGTCAACAGCACTGCCGGTAACACCATATTTTTCATGATCGATTTCATAAAGCTCGGCAAGATGCTTCTTAAAAGACTTTTTACCGGCAATGTACGGTTCCAGCGATTCTTCCTTACCGGTGAGCAGGAAGCCGCGCTGGCCCGTCTCCTGGTTGATCATGTCCAGCAAAATCGCCTCCACCAGGTATCTGCCCTCAAGGAAATTGTTCTTTTCAAATGCCCCGTCTATTTCAGCAATTTTTATCCGAAGCTGGTCAAACAGTTCCTTCCCCACTGTTCTGGCCGACACCTCTTTAAACGTTTTGACGGCTCCGGCTCCTTTCGACGCTTCTCTTCGCAGGGCGATCTCGGGCTTGGCGGCCTTCTCAAGCCAGTCCTGTTTCATTGCAAGAATTTCTTCCCAGCGTTTGACCTGCGCCGGGTTGTCGCTGGTCAACTCCTTACCTGCGGCCAGGGTTTTGTCGAATGCTTCTATCCCGGCATTGTAGGGCTCCAGGTATTCATCAGCGCCTCCGATCATAAACCCCCGCTGGCCGGTCTCCATATCAATAAGCAGGGCCTGGCATTTCTCGGCCAGCCGGATGACGTTCTGCGTATGCTCTACCCAGGCTGCGTTTTCAATGAGGCTATTGACATTCACATACACAATCACCGCAACGATAGCCAAAAAAGACAGTACGGTTCCGTACCCGAGAAACAACTTTGTCCTGAATTTTAAATTTTTTAATGCCATGTTCTTTCTCCTTTTATTGCTTTGTTTTCGGCTCTTCCTTTTTAACAGGTACAGTGTTGCTGCAACTGCTCCGGTGTTTTCTGTTCTTGAAGCGGGAGCATGCTGCGCTTTATATATTCCGGTGCCTGATTGTCGACCTGTTTCAGAATTTCCTTGTCTTCTCCCAGGCGTCGGGCTTCATAAACCATCTGGTTGCAATAATGTATATACTGTGCATTCTCTGTTTTTGTGCCCTTCACGCTGAAAAGATATTTCAGCCACGGCACGCTGCGCAGTCCGGGAACGCCGCGGCGGTATGTAAACAGTACCGATTTTTCTATGGTGCCGATGTGGAAAGGCCGGTTGTTTTGAAGCGTAACAACAGGGGTACTGTTGCCGGGCGGAAGTATAAGCAACTGCCCTATGCGGGCGGTAATAACGTAGATAAAGGCAATGAGTTCGGCTTCAACTAATCTTTTCTTCATTATATTTTTTTTAATGAAAAAAAATGACTAATCGCAGTTATCCGATGCTTTTTAGGCCTGCCGTACTAATGTGTTGTGGATTTCGTATTTTTTAGATACTTATTTATTACCGTTTGTCAATACCTAAAATGCACCTAGATAATACTGTTAAAAATTAGGTTTTTTTAATTTATAATTATTTATCAAGTAGTTACAAAACAGAAAACATCCCGGCCTGTCACAAACACTACCCATAAATGCGGTAATTCAGTGCGTGGGGCGAGTGGAGCTTCAGCGCCTGCCGTGCCGAAGCTTTACGCAAAGAATGGCAACCCACCAATACTGCACGGCCCGCAGATGGTGGGTTTCAGCTACCCGACTGCCTTCGCACCGTTTGTCTGCATGTGATTTCAGCACAGGCGATCTTTTTCCCGAGTGTTCTTTACCAATGCCGGTATTTTGGGGCATTGGTAAAACAACACATCCTCGGTGCCCGCTGTGTCCCGAGGGCGGCGGGTGGTAAAAATTTCCCTTGTATTCCATGCAAACTGAATTATCATTGTACTGTTTATTTTATTGTTCCGAGACGGATAGATTAAAACCCCATGGTCACGCTAAGCAAGCCCCTGGCGATACTGATTCTCTTTTTGACGACCCTTTTCTGGGGAACGACCTTCCCGTTCACCAAAGAGCTCACCAAAGTTCTTCACCCCCTGTGGATCATCACCCTGAGGTTCGGCTTTGCGGCCGTAATCCTGCTGGTGCTGGCGTTCCCCCATATCCGCAAAGCCTTACAATCAATGCCTAAACGAGATTTCGGGTTGTTCATGCTTCTTGGTGTTTTAAACCTGGGCGGGATCCTGTTCCTGACCATGAGCCTGAAAATATCCGATGTAGCCAACAGCAGCTTCCTGCTCTCCTTTGCCCTGCTCATGATCCCCTTCTGGGAGCTGCTCATGTTCGGGACCACTCTGCGCCGCAACATTATTGTTGCCGTTTGCCTGATGCTGTGCGGCATCTATCTGATGTCGTACGGGTTTGAGTTGCCGCGCCGCCTGATCGCCGGCGACCTGATGGCCCTTGCGGCAGCGTTTATTTACTCCTTCTATGTTATCCTGGTGGGGCTGCTTTCCAAGCGGTATCACTCGGGTGTTGTTATGTTTATTACCTTCAGCGTAACGGCCCTTCTGTGTCTGCCCCTGGGCTTTGCCCTTCCACAGGCTGCCGTTCCCGGCCTCGGTGTATTCGGCAACCAGACGATTTTCAACCTGGGGTTTCTGGTTGTCATCGGGACCGTGACCCCCTACGTTCTCATGAGCGTGGGGCAGCGCACCGTAGACGCGCAGACATCGGCCATGATCTACATCCTGGAGCCGGTCTTCGCGACCCTGATTGCCCTTTTCTTCTTCGGCCAGCCGGTCGGCCTCACAAAATTCACGGGCGCGGGAATCATTCTCATTGCCCAGTGGATCGCCATCAGGCGCAGCTAGTGCATGGGTTTTAAGCAAAGGGGTGTACGCAGGCCGGTGTCTACCACCAACTGAGGTGTGTTGTTTTATATGGAGGAGCACTCATTTTTAATGAGACAGCTTTGAACTTGCCAGACGGTTCAGGCTCACACCCGACTCGGCAGCCTGGATAGCCAGAGACCTGTGCACTTCCGGGGGTACCCGCACAAGAAATTTACCGCTGTAGTGTTTAGCGGCAATGGGTTCGGGTATAGGCTCGCCTGTTTTTTGCATGTCGGTTAAAACATCAGCAATCAGCTTTCGGATTCCACGCAATGCAGCCTCAGGAGTTTTTGCAAGCCAGCTCAAGCCGGGAAACTCTGCACACAGACCGACATGCTCCTTATCGTCTTCCGACCAGGTAACACGATATGTATAACGGTCATTTTTCAGAGCCATGATGTTCTTCCTCCAATCTGTTAATGGCGGATAAGACCTGTTTCACCTGATATGCTTTAGCCTTGCCTTTATCGTTTTGTATATTCACTCTGGGGTCGCCCTGCCATGGTGTTTTATACACCCTGTGGCTTGAACCACCCTGCCGGTGTTTGCCGAAATAGTGCTCACAGACGTTACTCAGATCCTGAAAGCGAACGCTTTTAGGATTCTGTTTCATACGCCCCAACAGTTCCTTAATGCCCCCCATAGTCATATAGTATCATTAATGATACTATATGTCAAGTATTCCGTCAGGGTAAAAAAAGTTTGTCACCCTGCGGCTGCGTCCGCAGGGTCCATTAGGCTTACGTAATCTGCACGATATCAATTTTTCGACACCTTCAATACCACCACACAACATTCATGAATTTTTCAAGAGGCGTCTCTCCGTGGGCGCCCGTCTTAATCAATGCGTAGACTGGGTAGATCTTCAGTGCCTGCCGTGCCGAAGCTTTATGCGAAGGATGTAACCCACCAATACTGTGCGGCTCGTAGATGGTGGGTTTCACCCACCCTGACGTATTACCATGTTTCGGGTTTAAGGATATCCCCGCCCTCAAGGCCTGGGATCTTTGAAGGAAATTGTGTTTTCTTCAGTAATGCATTGGGAAAAGTTTTGGCTTTGTCGGCTGCCGTTCTCAATTCTACGGAGGCCCCGCGGGTTGGATCATTTGCAGGTATATATACAAATAATTTCTTGTCCGGCGAGACATTCTTTACCATCTGTATTGCGGGCACAAGGTCGGAATCGCCGCTGACCAGTATAAAACGGTCGCAATTGTTGGAAACTGCGTCGTGAAGCATGTGAAGTGCTATATTGACATCGGTACGTTTTTCTTCCGGCATATCAAAATGGCGACTCCCTGAATACTTGCAGGATTCTACACGGCACTTAACGGTCCTTGTTTTAAATTTACCTAAAACAATTTCGACCTTTGGCAGGGTTTCCAGTGCCAAAAGATATGCTTCTTGATTGGGTTTATGAGAACCGTTGATCAGGGCTGTAAAATATTTAATCCTCAGGATATCATCATCCTGCCGAAGAAGCGCGAAAAAACGCTCAAGGTTCAGCCACTTGAATTTGGTATTTTTAAGAGCCCCGTAATAAAGATTAAAGCCGTCAATATATACTATGCTTCTTTTTGACATATGTCCTCAAAAAAAAAAGCAGCCATATAGGCTGCCCAACCCCGATAAACGGGGGGAGTCGTCACTTGTTTTCCTGTTACTGAATGTAGCATAAAACAGCAGGTAGTCAAGTATAATTTAGCATTTTTGATGCTTAGTCCATTTATTGCCTTCCAGCAAAAAGCACCTTCGCTAAATAAAACAGAGAACCTCATGAAAAACAGGTCAAAACAATTCCGATTATAATTAGTACGTAGTGTAGATGGAGCTTCAGCGCCTGCCGTGCCGAAGCTTTATGCGCAGGATGGTAACCCACCGGCAATGCACGGCCCGTAGATGGTGGGTTCCCCCACCCTGTCTACAGCAATCCATACGCAGGGTGCGCACTGCGCACCGCAACAGCTTAGTCTCCCGCAACCGTCTCCCTCTACTCCGGATAGAACGCCGCTTTGTACAGGGGCTCGGCCTTGTTACCGAAGGTGTCCAGGCAGTCAACCTTCAGGCCGAATGAAATCGAGTTGGGCAAAATCTGGAACCCGTCCAAAACAGCGATAAAGGCGTGCACATCATCGGCGGTGTCCTTGAGGTCGGGCCAAAAATTGGCGAAAAAGTCCAGGGGCGCGCTTATTTCTTCCAGCAACTCGCACAACTCCTGCATCTGCTCGGCCCACTCGGATATGGCCTCCTGGACACGGAGAGAATCCCAGGCCTCGCCCTGCACACCGTCCACGAGTTTACGGTAGTTCCGGAAATCGCTCTCCATTGATTTGCTCCAGTCATAGCGGTCCTCACCCGTGGGCACAAAGTTCTGCGCCTCGTACAGGGCCCGGTCCAGACCGGAGCTTATCTCGTCGATAAAGAAATCCTTCAGGATCACATAGTACACCCCGTATTTAATGAGTATGTCCACAACCGCATCGGTATCGAGATGATAGCTGACGTCTTCCCCTTTAATGGCCGGCACGGCCAGGCGGGTAAGGTCCCGGGCCATTCCCACCAGGAACTCCCGCACATCAAGGGGCACCCCCTCCTTTGCCAGTTCATCGTCAACCGTGTCGAACACTGTGTCTATGGCATTGGTGATGGTTTCATTGCCGTAGCTCAGCACAGAGTCTTTCATGCCTTCGCCGAACGATTCAAACGAGGTCTCAAACCCCTGCTCCATGTCGTCGCTCATCAGCGCGTCGATAATGTCCCGCACAAGCCTCTTCACCGTGCCGGTAACCTGGTCGTCGAAGAAGTTTACCCGCAGGGCCCGGTCAAGGGCCGCATCTATCAGATAATCCGTGGCCTCCTGCTTCACGGTTTCAAGGGCCTTGTCAAGGGTGATGGCCTTCAACGCCTCATACACGCCGTCCCAGTCGGGCTCCGACGATTCGCCCCCGAACGCGGCGTCGATGAGGTAATTCACTATTGTCACCAGCAGCTCGGTATAGTCGCCTGCGGGGAACTGCTCGATAATTTTTTTGCGCAGGTCGGTGGTGAGCTTTTCGATGAGATAAACAAAGAGTTTATCAAGTGCCGCGTCGAGCAGCTCTTTCTGGGCCGTAAATTCACCATGGGTAATCAGCACATCCACAACTTCAATTAAGATGCTCGCCAGCTCCCGCAGCCATTCCTCGGTTGTGGTTTCCTGGATCTTCTCCACCTGGTCCACAATGTCGCGGAAGTTCTGCACAATGGCGCTGAAATCGCTGATGGCCCCTTCAGCCTGCCGCTGGGAATAATAGATAATGTTGGCATAGCCCGACAGCGCCATATAAAACCGCTTGACCTTTTCAATATCGCGCCATGAAACGCCGTCCGATTCCAGGGTGTCAAGCCATACCCGGGAGTCATCAACCATATCCTGAAACGGGTCTCCTATGCCCTGCCAGTCGGCAATGTCTTTCAAAAGCCCCCGGGCCTTGCAGAACGCGGCCGATTTATCGGCCGTTTCGACCTGCATATCAAACGACATACCGTCCTGGGTGGCTTTGATGGTTTCCCGGTGCACGGCCCGTATACTGTGATAGGTATAGCTCCAGTTGCCCCCGTCGCGGATAAATACCTCGTAGGTGCTGTCAAGGGGCAGATAGGTTACTTCGATCGTGCCGTCCTTGGGACTGAGCTGCGATTTCAGCTCAATTCTGCGCTCGTCCATCAGGTGATACACGTAGCCCCACAGGTCGCTGTCGATCCGGGTGCCCTCCTCATCGCCGACCTTCAGCGTTACAGCAGTCTTGTCCCACTGCTTTTCAACCGCATAGGGACACGTGGCGCTTAATGTTGATCCTGCACTGTCGGGGTCGGCGGTCTGCAGGGTCAACCGCAGCTCATACTCATCAGCCGCGTTAAGCAGGGTCGTGCCGTTTTCATCTTCCCATTCTGAAAAACTCGATTCCCAGGCAAACAAATACCGCGAATCGGTTACGGTCTGCGGTTTTGAAATCCCCAGCGTCTCCATAAAGTCCTTCCGGCTGAAAGGCCACTCCAGGGCCGTGGCAAGGGGCGTTCCGTCAAGTCCTGCAAGCGCCTTGAAACCGCTCTCGTTATCGCTTGCCCGGGGGTTGATGTCCGGGTCCGTATAGGTATGAAAGTCAACAGACTTATACCCCATGCGTTGGCTGTAAAATATCTCTATGCCGGTCTGCTTCAAAAACAGCTCAACGGCACTCCGCGTAGCTGCCGTGCACCCGCCCCCATACCAGAACGTGCCGTACACGGTCTGGGGCACGATATCGGTTAGAACCAGGCAGACCTTGCGGGCGTGCTCCCGGAAACCGAACCACGGCGAAAACATAACCGCGTCATAGGCCGTGGTGGGGCCCCACCACTCGGTGCCGGTCCTCAACCAGTATTCAATCTGCTCCACCAGCAGGTCTGTTTCCTGGGGTCCGTAAAAGGCGAACCGGTCGTCGATAGTGGTTTCATCGAACCTGACGGCCGCCATGCGGAAATCAACGTTACCTGCCTTCAGGTCGCTCACCAGGGCCACCAGCTCCTGCTTGGCCGCTTGCACGTACTCGTTCATGGTGCCGGTCGCGTCAAAGGCAACCACAATGTCAATGGGCTCACCGCCCCGGGAGTCTTCCCAGAAGCCGCCCTCACTCCACTCATCGCCGATAAAATCGTTGATATCAACCCGGGTTTCGACCTTAACCGCTCCGTCGGCCTTTGCAATAACGGCCTCGGTCAGGGTAAAGTCGGAAAGGCTCAGGCCGGTCACAAACGAGCCCGCCTTGTCGCGTACCGTAGCGCTGGCCCACATCGTATCCCTGAAGTCCCGGCCCACGAAATCGCTGTCCCGGATGATAAGGCCGGTACGCTGGTTCACGGTCAGCCGAATCCGGTCGGTGCCGGTGGAATTGTCGGCCGCAAGGGCGGTCAGGGTTATGGTGTGAGCGCCCACAGATAGAGATGAGATCACAAGAGAAGTGCCGTTGCCCAGCACCCCGTCGCGGTCCGACGACCAGGTAAGTTTCAGCCCCTGAGGCACCGAACCCTCATCATCAACCACGGTCCCCGTTAGTGTTACCGAATCGCCCCAGTCGAGAGTGCTTCCTGCCTGCGGTGAGGTTATTGTCACCTGCAGCGGCAGATCGCACCCTCCGGCACATAGAAGTGCGCAAAGGGCCGGGATCAGGAAACACAACCTATGGGGCATGCTATTTGTATTCATCATAGCCACCTCCTCGGTAAAAATGGTTAAAAAGACGACTGATTGCGGGAATTTCAGGGTGAGCGCTAACCGTACAAGACAGTACCCCCATACCTTCAAGTACTATGGATCTAATTATGACAAAAAAGACCTGATTTCAAGGTTTTAATTCAAGAAAACACAAAAAAGGGGACGGATTTATTTTCGAAGAGAGGGTGATTGGAGCTTCAGCGCCTGCCGTGCCGAAGCTTTATGCAAAGGATGGTAACCCACCAGCAATGCACGGCCCGTAGATGGTGGATTTCATCCACCTAACCTCCTTCAAACGATATTCGCTGCCTTAATAGTATCTTAACAGTACTGTCGTAAAAATGAATACAGAGAAAATACAAATACTTCAGCAAACCGTATTCACTTCCAGGAAGGTATTATGACACTACCCCTCAAACCCGTTTCCATTGTACTCATACCCCTTTTTCTGTGTGCAGCTCTTGCAGGGTGTGCCGCAACACCAGAGAAAAAGGCGGCCGCACCCACGCCCCAACCCCGGCAGGAGGTGCAGAAGCCTGTAGCCCCTCCCCCGCCTGAAAACTGTGCCGGTTCCGTTGAAACGGTTGTGAAAGAAATCGATACAACCTGGTACGCTGTACTGCAGAAAACCAACGATGCCCTGAAGAACATAGACACCTACCTGCAGGAAAACGGCATCGATCTCCTGACGCCGAACAAAAAGACCGCACAGGTAAGCAGATCCTATCAAAAAGGCATGAACCGGTTCGGGAAGCTGTACCGGGTCATCTCCGAGTACTCCCTCTATTGTGAAAAGCACGTAAAGAGCCCGGCCCGGGGCACACTTTTTATCTCTAAAGATCAGTCGGAAACAATCCTCCAAAAGCTCGCCGACTTTGAAACGCAGCTCAGCCCGTTCAAAAGCCTCCCGGCGGAACTCGACACGCTTTTTAAAAAGATAAAAAACCTGTAAAGGTACGTGCCGACCTTTATTCGGTTTCGCAGGAGCGCCTCTCCGTGGAAGCGTGTCCTGGGCCGAGCCGAAGAGCCCGTCCCACGAAAAAAGGGGGCCGGTTTATTCTCATTTTACAAAAACCCGCAATACACCGCCACCCTGCATACTGGAGCATTTCACACTTTTCTGTAGCCACCAAGTACTGCCGACGCTGATGCGGTAAGAGCAGCCGCGGCGGTGCGAGCAGTCGATTGAAGACACACGTTCTTCATGTTCCAGCGAGTACGTAGCCGCCGGCAATCCTACCGCATCAGCGTCGGCTGAGCCATACGGAGGCTGCAATATTGTGTGCATTGCTCTAATGTGCTGCATAAGGTAAACCAACAGAGCGTGCACTGAACCTGTCGAAGTGTCACCCCACACACGGACCATAATCACATCTTCGATCTGTTTGTTGGTATATATTTACAATTGATTTTTCCGATAGTACACCGGGTTTCCATTAGAATTATCGATTTGAATCCACTGTCGGGTTGTGTGTATTTTTACTAATAAAACCAATACCGTGTTTACACAAAGCAAGCTGGATGTGTGCATGATCAATACACTAAAAAAAGGCGTTCTGGTTGTTTTGACCGTCCTTGCCTGCAACACAGCAGGCATCGCGCCGGTTTGCGCTGATGCAGTTCTGGGGACAACCACCATACTGACCATCATGCCCGGCATGACAAGGGCAATTGATATCAGACAGCAGGAGCTGTTTCCCTGGGGCTGCCCGCATTTTTTTGTCGTCATACTCGGCTCGGGCACACTGGGCATCTCGTTACAAAAGGACGATGTTGCCGGTGATACGCTCTTTATGACCGGCGCTGCCTTCTCAAGCGCCGGCACAACCCCCATATACCGGGCCGGTGTGTCAAAGGGCATGATCGATCAGATCGTCGAGATCGGCAGCGCTGCACAGCCCTACGGATTTGTGTGGCTCTACTGCGGGGTGGCCCTGTCTCAACATCTTCCGGCTTACAACTGCCAGGTACGTTTTTCGCTGGCTCAATAAGAAATCGGCAGCAAAGAAAGGATCAGGAATGAAAACAAAAAAAAGCAGTATATGTGTCATTGCCGCGCTGATCGTGTGTATCTGCGCGGGTTGCAAAACTCCTATTGATTTTCCCCAGGGAGCGTACCCCAACGGGGAATTGCTGGTTGCAGGTGAATTCCTTGAAACAATTATGGAAGAGCCCGGTGTGGTCATCATCGATGCCCGCTCATCGGGGTATGAAACAGCTCATATACCCGGTGCCGTCAGTGTGCAGTGGGGTGAGTATGTCGACGAAAACAAAAGGCTGCTGTCGGCATCGGCAATTGCCGCAAAACTCGGTGCGGCCGGTCTGACCCGCGACGCAACCTTTGTCGTCTATGACGACACCCTGGCATCATGGGGAGCAGCAGGCCGGATATTCTGGATGCTCGAATACCTCGGCTGCACCGATGTACACATTCTGAACGGCGGCTGGGATCTGTGGGTGCTGGAAGAGCGGCAGACCGAGTCTACCCCGAACACCCTCCCGCCCGCAACGTTTATACCGTCGTTGCGCGAACAGGTGTTGAGCACCGCCGATTCCATCAGCAGCCGTCTCGGTAACAGCGATTTTGCCGTCATCGATTCCCGTACCGACGAGGAATACAACGGCTGGCAACTCTACGGTGAAGCACGCGGCGGTCACATTACCGGGGCCGTCCAGATTCCCTACAAATGGTTCTATGCTTCCGATAACGGCACCGTGCTGGGCTATGAAGATCTTCTGGCTCTGTTTACCAGCCGCGGTATAACGTCCGACCAGGAAGTAACATCCTACTGCACCGCCGGCATTAGAAGCGGTTTCGTCTATTTTGCCCTTCGGCTGCTCGGGTACCAGAACTGTTCAAACTACGCAAACTCCATGTTTGAATGGGCCGCGGATGCATCCCTGCCGATGGAGAAGATGGAAAACCATCAGGCGCTGGTCTACCCGGCATGGGTCGACAAACTCATCAACGATGAAAATCCGCCCACATATCCGGGAAACGGGTATGTCGTTCTTTACCCGTCCTATGAACCCCGCTATTCAGAAAACCGGTCGGATTATGCCGGAACCGTGTATGAAGAAGGGCATATTCCCGGTGCTGTTTTTACGGATATCTACTTACTGGAAAACGGGCCGAATTCGGAATATGCCGATGGATATGCGTATCCGGAAGAAGGAAACATCAAACCCATCGCTGAGCTCCAGGAACACCTCGGCAGTCTCGGCATATCAAAGGATATGACGGTCGTGGTGTATGCCGATGACGACATATCAATGATGACGGCCGGGCGCGCTGCATGGGCCCTGCTGCTTGCCGGCGTGAATGACGTCCGGGTGCTCAACGGCAACTACGACGCCTGGGTCGAATACGGCGGAGAAATCGAAACAGCCCCCAACACGCCCGTTCCCGTAAGCTTCGGAGACAGCACGGGTAATCCCCGCTATCTTGCCGCAACAGATGATCTGCTGGCCGTGGTAAATGGAACAAACCAGGATGCCGTTATTGTGGATGACCGGTCATGGGAAGAATATATCGGCCAGTCGAACTCCTACTATCAGTACTTCAATGAACTGGGGCGCATAAAAACCGCCATCTGGGTCGGCGACTGGTGGGAGCTGACCAGGGAGGACTTTGAATCCCTGAAAACCTATACCGAGGTAGAACAGGACTGGATCGACTCAGGGCTGTCATCCGATAAAAAGAGCTACTTTTACTGCGGCGGGGGCTGGCGATCCGGGTTATACACCTTTTACGCCTACCTCATGGGCTGGGAAGCCGCCAACTACGATGGCGGCTGGTTCGAATGGACACATTACGACAACCCCAGGGAAACCGGCACTCCATAGCGCTGATGGAAATAAAACGAATGGTATCAGCTCAAATGCAATAATTGTTTTTTCAAGCCTGCAAAGGGGCCGGAACTGCCGTCGACGGTTTTATCGTAACGCTACACGTCACGAGCAGACACAGCCCCTTTCATTTCCAATGCTGTTAAACAGCAAAGGCATCCTCCACCGTCTCCCTGCGGCTCTGTCCGCAGGGTGCAGTTGGTGTACACAAACAGCACGTCCCCTATACACCACCGACTCCAATACCCCCACCCAACATCAATTGATCCGTAGGGGCGCCTCTCCGTGCCTGCCATGCCGTAGCTTTACGCGAAGGATGGGGCGCCCGATTCGTATCTGCCTCAAAAATCCGGCTCCCTGCAATCATACGCACAACATAAATTCACCCCCCCACCGCCACCCTGCGGCTGTGTCCGCAGGGTCCAAGAGGCCCGCACAACCGGCCGTTGCCGGAAATTCCCCTGGCAAAGATCACGGCACCGCAAGTTGATCTTTACTAAAATTGCTGAGATATATCTCAAAAAAAATCATATTTTTCCCAATAGACTTACGACGATCCATTGATTAAAGTTTAAACGACGGCACAACTACTTGACTGGTGCAAACAGCTTGAAACGGCCCTACCGGGTATGTCCTGCATACCCAATCTCAGGTTCCGGGAATGGGGACAAAAGGCCAACGTTCTTTTTAAAGGCTCCTCCGGTGTTTTCGCAACTCCTTTCGCCCGGCCGCCTTTTGCAGAGCTATGCAGCAGGGCATGGCGTCACGGAATATAAAATGCACAAAGGAGAAAGACATGGTGTCAAGACAGCACGACCCGGCAACAGAAAGGCCGGAATCTTCCCGAATACAGTTTGCTCACGCCAAACAGGCTGAACGGAAGCGGTTGCACTCCCCGACGATAATGGTCGTCGATGACGAAGAGGCTATTTGCAGGGTCTATAAGGAAATGCTCGAGCGGGCCGGGTACACTATCATCGTCGCAAAAAACGGACGCGATGCCCTGGAGCTGTTCCAGTCCGACCCGGACGCTGTAGACCTGATTATTACCGACATAGAGATGCCTGAAATGAACGGTGATCAGTTCATTAACGAGGTGTTGCACCTCAGGCCGGAAATGCCTTTTATCATATGCAGCGGCTACTGTGACCGCAACGCCGACCATGTGCACCAGGCCCCTGGGGCCAGAAAAGTGTTTCTGCACAAGCCCTGCTCACTTTCAGAACTCACCGGAACCGTCAGAGAGCAGCTTTCCATCGGCAATTGAGCTTGCCCCGGAAAAGACGCTCCCTAGAGCAATTCACAAAATTCTATAGCCTCAATATCAGGTGCGATTAATGAACTCTGTAGGTTTTACGGCCTGTATCGCGGCCGAAGGCCGCTCCTACCCGGCTACATATATCTCATTGCGTTGTTGTTCCTTTTACATGCTTCCGCCGGACCCTTCGAACAGCTATATTCAGACGCGATTTTTTATACACATCCCGCCTGCCCCGTTTTTCAAAGGTGTGTCGGTCCCACGGACACTCGGACATCTTCCATCGCCGTCCTGTATAAGTAATTACGTACCTGACGGCAGTGATACGAGACCGCACACCTCCCCCCTCCTGCAGACGGCCTCTTATGGAATCATCCGGATACATTTGTGGACCCTGCCGTGACGTGCACATGTGCGGCGGCCGCTCAAGCGTGCTGCCGGCTTCGTGAACGGGATTTGGGGAGTGTCAGCATTTTTTACAAGTGTATCCCTCACCTGTATCCACACGTTACAACAAGCCCGGCGCAGTGTGCTCCGGATGCAAAGCCCGAACCCAGGAACGTCTGCCAATTGCTTAACGAAACTTCACTTATCGGCAATGAGCAATTCAATACCGCTTGTGGCACGGTATATGCGTTATGGTTTCATTCCAGGGTCTTTTTCACCTGGGCGGTGTTGAAGATTCATCCCCTAATCCAAGCAAAGGAGGTGAGAAAAAGAGAGCAAACAACAACGGGGGATTCCTATAAAAAGCAAAATAATCAGAGCGGGTTATATGAACGGTTTTTTCTAAATAAATATGACGGGGAGAAAAATATGAAAACAAAACCAGGGTATAGCAAGCTTGAGTTTTATGTGTCCGTACTGCTTGTCCTGTGCTGGTGCTTTCCGGCACAGGCGAACGTGCCGGATGACTATGATGAGGACAAAAGAGTTAATTTCAGCGTACATAAATATTATAAGGACGGGATTTATATTCAGTCCAAAGACGAAAAGATGCCCCTCGGGGGGCTTCGGATCTATGGGGATGACTCAAAAGATGCCGCATTTCCCTATACTGATCCGGAGGCGCCTTTCGATCCGGACCACATCGAGGCCCCCCTGAAGGATTTTATTACCTGGAATCCGGCCTTTATGTGTGAATCCATCGAACGCGAAAAATATCTGCATAAAATCAGTTTGAAGTTGACTCGAGGCGGCTCGCTGACCAATGGCCGTGAAAAGGTATTTCTGCGGCAATGGTATGTTCCTGAATATCCGGAGCCTCGCGGCCTTGTATGGACAAACCAGCCTGCCATTAAAAGCGCGGATATCGTCAAGGAGTATTCCTACATGCTTCTGAAAGGCGATCCTATGGACCCCCAGCCGGCGCCGTCCCTGCCGGATTCAAAGTTTTTATTCCCCACCGATTATAAGAGCTGGATCAATGAGCCGGATTATGAAAACCGGCAGATCGGACTCGAAGATTTTGACAGAGCATACGACGATGGCGATCTCAGGTCCGTAAAACTGAGAGCGGTTGGTAAAAAAGAAATAAAAGGCGCAGAGCGCAGCTATGTGCAACTCGAAACGGCCGATCTGAAGCAGTTGTACAGCCGGGAATTAGGCGGTGAACCCACCACATTCCGTTTCATAGACCATCGGGTAACGGTAAAAGACATTAATGCCACCGGTATCAACAACAAGATGGTGGAGGTCAAAATCTATTATCCCGTCGAATTCAAGAGGGAACTGCCCATCGGCCCTACGAATTTCCTGCTGCGAGAGGGCGACCTGCTTGTCGCCGGCCGGCACACGGTGAATCAGCACAGCGTCGACCCCTTTGAAGATTGGGCGCCGTACCTTACCCCCATTGATCAACCCTGGTATCTGTATGTGGATTCCATCCAGATCGATATCGAAAACCCGGATGAAAGCTATTGCCTGATCAAAGTGGGAAGAGTTCTGGTGGAGGGTGAAACGTTTTTTTCCGACGGCGCCGAATACGACATATCCAAGATTCATGTTATTCAGGACGATGACCTCTACAAACTGAAATACATCACCCTGAGAAATCCCCTGCCCAAATGCATCGACTGCGACGACGGGTACGGCGGGTATACGACCGACGGTGACCCCTATGCCTTTTTAGGCGGATATGATGGAGATGAGTATGACAATATCTACTTCCCTAATCTTTCCGTCTGGAAAAACTGCATTCGCAAAGCCGATACGGAAGACATCATCGATGACGAAGAGCCCAACGGGTACCCGTCAAGAAAAAGGATTCCTTTGCTGCCGCCCTTTAATCAGGACCATTTTGCACGGGATGACATCAACGGTTTAGCGGGGATTATCGGTGAAACCTCGCCGTATGAGCTCGAGCGGCCCATCAGGCCGGTGAAAGAATACTGGGTCGAGGAAAGCAAGGAAAAACGGTTTTATACCAAGTTGTATGAAGTGCTCTGCGAAGGGTGGTGCGAGGAAACCTTCATGTCCCTTGATCTCAAGACCATGCCGTGGCGCTTTACCAGGCTCATTCTGCCGGGCGAGGAAGGCCAGGGCAGGCAGGCCGATTATTACGATCCAAACACATCAAGGTATACCAAACCCGGTGATTACCTGCTTACCAGCTCATTTCGGGCTCCGAACTCGGATAAAATCAACGACGAATATGCCCGGGTTAAATTCGCATATAAACCACCCGATGATTTTCCGCCTTCGGACCCCAAAGATCCGGGGATAATCGATGTGTATATCAATCCCACATGCGATTGCGTGGAAGAGCCCGATGTTCTCGAGTGCTGCTATAGAGGAAGCAGTGACGCTAGTGAGGGCGGGAACAATGGAAGGCCCAGATGTAAAACGTATTTCGAGAACTTTGTAAGGCTCTATGGCGAGGGTACCTATGATGCACCGTTTCCGTATGAAGATCCCGCGGCACCCTTCGACCCGACCCACCCTGAGGCACATCCCAAGGATTTCCTTACCTGGAATCCCGCCTGGCTCTACGGCGGAGATGACGGCGAAGGCGAAAGCAAATTTTACAAGACCTCGATTATCGTCAATGGAGATGATGCCAGCGAAAAGGTATTTCTGCGACAGTGGTATGTACCCGAATATGAAGAGCCCCGCGGTGATGTATGGACACCGGAGGTAAAGAAGTATACCCACGACATCGTCAAGGAATACTCTTTTATGCTGCTTGACGGATATGACAGGCCTACCGCGGGAGCAGCCGGGATTACCAGCTTCGTTTTTCCCACCACCTGGGAGAGCTGCAAACACATCAGAAACGGTTCAGCTCCGGAGCAAGGCGGAGGAAACCATAACAACTGCATTTTCGACAACCATCAAATCGGCCTTGAAGGATGGGATGTTGATCAGAACGGACGGGATGACGCGGTGATTCTGAATAAGGTCTGCCGGATGGACTTCACGGATCTGGATGGTGAAACCACGAACCGTCCCGTGATCGATATCGGCACCCCCCTGTTGAGTCTGCAAGAGGGTGATTCTTTTCAGTTTATCGACAAAAAAGTGATCGTCAAGGAAATTCAGGGAGGAGACGACCCGTCGGTAAACTTTGAAATCCGCTACCCGTACAAGTACGGCATGGAAGAACCGCCGATTATCGATACGGTTACCCTCAAGACCGATGAGACGATATACGTTGAGCGGGAGGCATACTGCCTGTCAAGCGACCCGGGCTGCCCGGGCCTCGAGCCGGTAATCAGGCCCTGGTATATGGATTTGCTGGCTGTGGCCAATGATGAAGTCGGAGATCCTGAGATATATGTTCAGGCCGGGCGGCTGCTGATGGAAGGCGAGACCTTCTTCTCCGACGGTGCTGAATATGATATCGCCAGAATCTTTACCATTTGCGATGCCGAAGACGGCGAATGCGATAGTGAAGACGAGAAGTGTGATTATACATTCAAGTACATAACGATCCGGAACCCGCTGCCGAAATGTGTCGGCTATCCATCGGATAATGATGAATGTGAAATCTTTACCGGTGACGATCCGGCCAAAGATGAAGAACTGGGCAACATCGCCTTTCCTAATCTTTCGCTGGTCAAAAACTGCGTGCCGCCGTGCTGCGATCTGCCGCTGCTGCCGCCGTTCAACCGCCGGCATTATGTGAAAGACGACATCAACGGCGAGGAAGAAGTTGAAAAGGTGTGTCCTGCGGCCGAAAGCTGGGTTGAGGAAACCATCGAGCCGCGGTTCAGCGGAACCCTGTATGAAGTGCTCAAGGAAGGCGATCCCGAGACCTTCATCAGCAAGCCGTTTGATACCCTGCCCAAACAGTATACTATGTTCCGGCTGCCGAAACATGAGGACAACCCCTGCAGGTTCCATCGCTGCCGTGACGATGATTGTGTCCACAAACATGGTGATGGACACGGGGATGGGCATGGCCATGGACACGGGAAGAAGCGCTGTGTGCCCAGCGACTTCCTGCTGACCAGCTCCTGGGTACAGGAAAAGGATTTGTACTGCATTAAAGTCGATGTAAAGGGAATTCTGTGTGAGCCCGGCAAGTGGATGAACATGGACGACGCCGTTGTAACGATAACCGGTGAGGACGACGTTTCACATGTCGCGCCGTATATTTACAATCATGAGGCCTATGAGGTATGCAGCCTGAAACCCGGCGACTATGAGATAACCGTCGAACGTGAAGGATTTACCTTTACGGAGGCGGGCACGGTAACCGTCTACCGGGAAGACGAAGAAGTATATGTCCAGGGAACCTGTGAGTGTGATGATCCGCCCGATACATACTGTATAAACGGCAGCGTTTCTGCGTGTGTGGCGGGACAGGGGCTGGTTAACGTCGAAGGCGCCATGGTAAACCTTTTTACGGCGTCCGATGAAAACACCCCCATTGACACCACCCTGGCCGTACAGGACGGATTCTATGAGTTCTGTGATCTGGAAAACGATACGTACCGGGTTTCGGTCAGTCCCTGGAAAGACCCCAACGGTGTAACGCAGACATTTTTAGCGCGTGACGACAATCTCGGAGATCCGGACAATGAAAGCATTGTCGCCAATGCGGACGGAACCCCGGTGAATTTCACCTGCAATATTCCCGGACCGAATGATCAGGAACCGCCTCCTGTAAACGGCGGCGGAAGTGGTGGTACCGGCGGCGGCTCCTCAGGCGGCGGCTCTTCGGGCGGCGGCTCCTCGGGCGGTGGAGCTACTGATGGAACCGAACCCACAACGACGATTCCTCCCGGGGATGAACCTCCGGTACCTGAGCCCGAACCGGACGCAACATTTGCAATAGCCGGCAGGGTTACCATCAATAATACCCCGCTTTCAGGCGTTACGTTGCTTATTATGGGTGAGGCCGGTTCGTATGTTACCCAGGATGACGGCCGATATATCATCAGCGGCCTGCCGTCCGGGACCTATACGGTTGTGCCCTCCAAGGAGGGGTACACCTTCACCCCGGAACAGCTTGAGGTAACGATCGTCGACGTGGATGTGAATGTTGATTTTATCGCTACCGCTACGGCAAGAATCCGTGTGGCCCAAACGCTGAGACGCGCCTGGCTGTTCGGTATCCCGGCGATAGTGACCATTACCGGCGAAAACACGGCATTCGATGCGAGTACGAAGGTAACGTTTGATCCCTCGAGCGCAGTGCGGCCGATTATCACAAGGATCACGAGCCCCACGCAGATCAGATGCTTTATCTTTGTGAAACCCGCATGGCTGGCAAGCGCCCGGGAACAGCTCGTAGAGGTTACCGCAAAAACCGGTTCCCAGAGCCTGGCAACAACATTCAACATTGTTATGATACGTTGATCCTGCCCGAAAAGCACCTGAAGCAATCCAGGAAGAGTAAAACCCGGCGGCAAAGCCGCCGGGTTTTACAACCCTGGGGTCGATGTACGGATGGGGAATATAACCGGCCCGGGAGGCGGGCATGCACACAACAAGAATCATACATGTTTGAGCCCCGCTTTTCAGGAACCGCCGACTGAAACCGTGCTGAGATGGCAGCCCGCTGGAGCAATGTACATAAGAGTATAGCCGTGTAGGAGCGGCCTTCGGCCGCGATAAAGGCTCTGAAATCCACATAGTTCATCAGCACCTCAAGGTGCTCCTAACACTATTGAGGCTAGAGCATGTATGTGCATTGCTCCAGCGGCAAGACGAAGGAGGAGAAGACGCGCAGCGTCTCATAAACATATTCTTCCCGAATCGCTGATTAAAAAGGAGCCGTCGAATGAGTAAGTACGCAATCATTGTTCTTGCTTGTGTAATGGGGGCCGTTTCGCATTCTTACGCAAGTCCGGCAAATCCTGAACCTGTCGCTGTTATTCAACCGGATGGAAGTGCCTTCCTGGGGACAATACGAGGTGATGAGTTTCAAAACTGGGTGGAAACAACAGACGGCTCCTCGGTAGTTGTAAGCGAAAGAACCGGTTTCTGGGAATATGCACGAGAGGACCCTGCAGGGATGCCGGCTCCTTCGGGCGTGGCTGTTGTTGAAGGCGGCGTGCCGCCGCCCTTCCGAAAACGAATACGGCCTCCCAAAAATACCGATTTTGAGAAAGATTTCAGACGGTATCTAAGAAAAACACGCACCGGCCGCATGAGGGTTGCGGCCGGGGTATGGGACCCTGTTCCCGTATCGGGGCAGAAAAAATTCCTGCTGATTTTAGTGAATTTCACCGATGCAACGCTCACGACCACTGCTGATGAGTGGTACGACGCCATCCTGGACACAGCCGACGGGATTAAATCCGTTGCCCGCTATTATCTGGACAATTCATTCCAGGATCTCGTGCTGGTTCCCGCCGCACACAACCAGACGGGAAACCCGCCCGGCGTAATTACCGTCGGCCTTGAAATGCCGCATCCCGATTATGCGGGCTCCTTTAATTATGCCATGGAGAAGGCCTGGCTGGGTCCGGCCCTGGAGTCCGCCTGGGATGCTGTTGATTTTGATGAGCTGGACGGTAACAGCGACGGCTCACTAGACCCGGATGAGCTGATCATTTATTTCATTCCTGCGGGATATGAAGCTTCGGGAACGACCAAAAGGCCCAGTATATGGGCCCATGCATGGGGAAGCAGGGCAACGGACCCGGTGTATGCGGGGACGAAAATCCTGTCGGCCTGGGCCACAAGCGGCGAGCTGAACAATACTTCCGAGATGCATCCCATGGGGGTCATCGCTCATGAACTGGGCCACCAGATGTGCGGGCTTCCGGATTTGTATGATACGGCCCAGGTAAATGGTGCCATGGGGTATTTTTCTTTAATGGCGACGGGAAGCTGGGGCGCGGACACCGGTGAAGCCGGCGGCACTACGCCGGTCAACCTTGACGCATGGTCGCGTATGTATGTCGGATGGTGCGATCCGGTGGCCCCCTTAGGAGATCCGCAGGTGTTGAGTCTCGAAACACCGCTCTCCTCGCCGCATGAGGCCGTACTGCTTGTTGATTCGCTTTACAGCACGACGGAATACTTTCTTGCGGAAAACAGATGGTGCACAGGATGGGACCGGGGCCTGAAAAGGATCGGTGACGATTTCAGCGGAGGACTGCTGATAACGCATATCGACACAACAGTCGGATCTCCCGGTGCAAATGATATCAACCGGTGGACGGAGTCCGGGCACCAGGGAGTCTTGCCGGTACAGGCTGCGACGACACTCTGCGATATGATCCTGAGTACCTGCCGCGGCGATCAAACAACGCTTTTTTATGCCGGCAACAACAATCGTTTCAACCCCTACAGCAGCCCGAACTCCGCATTTTACGACGGCTCCCCGAGCGGCTTCGGCCTTGTTGATATTTCCGAATACGGTGAAACCATGTCTTTCACCTATATGAAAAACATGTACCGGTTTATCAAGGTGAGCTCTTCCCCGCCGGGGGCGACGATTGTGCCGGATCCGGCCGATGAATACGGCAATGGGACGTCTCAGACCGATTTTATGCGCTATTATAACCCGGACACGGTGGTTTCCTTAACGGCGCCGGACACCCATAACGGGGACGATTTCATGTGGTGGCAGGTCAACGGTCGGGTTCAGCCGGAGAATCCCATAACAATTCACTTGGATGATGATTACACGCTGTCGGCCGTCTACGGATACATTCCTTCCCTGCCGTACACCGAAGACTTCACGGACATGTCGCCCCGGTCACCTCCTGAATACTGGAGTTTTTATTCCTCGGACGCTACGAACGGTCGTATTGCCGTCTCGGGCGGCAGACTTCGCATGGATGTGTCCTCAGGTGCGCAGTACAACCTCAATGAAGCGGTCCTTACCCTTGCCCTTGAGGATGCCGCCGGTGTTCAATTGAGCTTTTTTCAGGCCGATTCCAACGATGAAGAAACCGAGCTGCCTGCTTTTTTCAACGGACATGCAAATGGTGACGGCGTTGCCGTGAGCAATGACGGTACCAGGTGGTATACGATTGTTACCGCTGCCGAACTGGACAGCCCGGGCCGGACGTATTATATCGACCTTGACGGGAAACTATCCGCCGTCAGAACAATCGACCCTTCTTTCGGCTATACCGATACGTTCAAAATCAAGTTTCAGCAATACGACAACCTCCCCTGGGATACCGACGGGCGGGAATGGGACGATATCGAGGTGAGGGAGGTAAACACCGTCCTGACTCATTTTGAATTTGATGAGATAGCATCTCCCGTAACGGCCCGTTCTCCTTTTGCGGTAACCATAACGGCAAAGAACAGTGCTGACGAGAGGATCATGACCTATGACGGCTTCGCGGCTCTGAGCGCGTCGAACACAGACGGTGCGCAGATTGTCGAACCCGTTGCAACCACGGTTTTTGAAAACGGCAGATGGACCGGAAAGATGACGCTGTATGAGGTGGGCGAAAACACGGTCCTGAGCGCCGAAGACGAAGACGTCAGCGGTTCAAGCAATGCCTTTGCAGTGATTGCAGAACAGGGCTGCATACCCACAGGTGTCGACGATACCTGTGACGGGGTGGATGATGATTGTGATGGGGAGACGGATGAGCATTTTGAGGAGACGCCGACCTTATGCGGACGGGGCGCCTGTGCGTCCCACGGTCGGCTGATATGCAGTAAAGGCGAAATCGTTGATACCTGTGTCGGCGGATCTCCGGAGGAAGAGATATGTGATGCCGTCGACAATGACTGCGACGGCATTGTCGACAATGGCGGCATATGCCTGCAAAACTATTACTGTGATAACGATGCGGACACCTATTACAGCCGGAAGCCGACCGATGTGTGCGGTACCTATAAGTGCATTCCTGAAGAGTGCAATGAGAAGCCGGGTGATGACTGTGATGATGACGATCTATCCGTATTTCCCGGTGCTGCGGAGATATGCGAAAATGGTATCGACGAGGACTGCGACGGTGGGGACGAAGTATGCGAATGCCGTTCCGATGAGGACTGCGGCCCGGACAGGGTATGTGATGAGGCTGCGGGATATGTGTGCCGGCGGGTTTTTAATGTACATCTCACAACCGGTGGTGCCTGTGAGGGAACGATTATCGCCGCCCCACAGCCCTATCAAAGTACCGTTTATCAGGAAGGAACATCGGTTTTACTGTTTGCCGTGCCTGAAAACGATTCAAACTGCCTGTTTGCGGGGTGGGGATATGATATGGGTGGATTCGAAAATCCGGGCACAATAACAATCGACAATAACAAAACAGTTGCAGCGCTGTTTTCAAAAGTGGCTGAGATGGACGGAGGAATGAAAAGAATAAGCCATATTGATCCCGCCGGCCTGCCCGGAACCCAAAACAGGCCTGCAGAAATACTGTACGGCATGTACGACATACGCATTGAAGCGGAGAAAAACAGCGGCACCGCTGCTGTAAAAATATATTTACCTGGGCCGGCCCCCGCGGGATACACCTGGTATACGTACACCACAAAATACGGGTGGATCGATTTCAATAGTGGGACACCGTCGGAGGGCGAGACCCAGGGGGCCGTTTTCAGCGCCGATCGAAAGGTTGTGACGGTATATGTCACCGACAACGGTGACTATGATGATGATCCCGCGTTGAGAATCATCAGAAATATATCCGGGTTGGGTATTGCCTGTTTTGATGACGATAACTGCACTGACGACGGGCTGTTCTGCAACGGTCCTGAAGTGTGTATCGATCATGCATGCGTATCGTTGGGTGATCCCTGCGCAACAACCGATGCGGTCTGCGATGAGGCCCGGGCTACCTGCACGGAAGAGACAACGACTACCACCGGATCAACAGGTGGTGGTGGGGGGGGCGGCGGTGGCGGCTCCTCTCGAAAGCCTGTTTTATCATTGCCGCACTCTATTGATCTCGGTTTCGAAAAGTCGCAGGAACGATTTTTCATAAAAAACACATCCGGGTATGGTGCTCTGCAGTGGACTATCGGAGACATCCAATACATGGTGGGCAGCGGCTGGATAACGGCTGTCAAGCACGTATCAGGTGCGACGACGGACGTTTCCCCCGTGGACGTTTCCGTGTCGCGCAATGGGCTTGACCCCGGCACCTATAGGGCCGATATCCCCGTTTCGTCAAATGGTGGAAGCGGGAAGGTGCGAATCAGCATGAAAGTTGCCGAGGAGTATTATCAGCCGACCCCCGGGCTCTATGTCGATAATGAATCCATTGTGTTCGGATGGGAAGATACGGTAAAAACCTTCACGGTGGAAAACAGGGGCTATGAAACGATGGCCTGGGGCCTGCAGATCAGTTATGACAACGCAACCGGATGGCTGTACACCGATGCCGACAGCGGCACGCTGGCCCTTGGAGACGGTAAGACCGTAAAGGTCGGTATTGATCGGCAGGACCTGCCGGAGGGTGTGTATACCGGTGTCATTACGGTCTTCACCCCAGGTCGGTTTTCACAGGTCCGGGTGCGGGCCGGTGTTCCCGGCATGCAGGGAATACTTGATACGGATCGGGGAATGAAGTTTTTTTTCCGTCGGGACAAAACACAGGACACCCTTACCCTGCGCAACAACGGGAGTGAAGGCTTTCCGTGGCACATCGAGTCGATAGAATACGGCTGGTTGACACCATCCGGTGACGTCGGCTGGCTCGACACAAGCCCTGCTGAGGGGTATCTCGAAGCACACGCTGAGCAAAAACTGACCTTGTCGATAAAGAGAGAAAAAAAAATGGCTGCGGGATTCTATGTTGCCCGGATAACAGTGTCTGATCATCTTGGGATGAAAAAAAAGGTGTGGGTCATCATGCGGGTGCCGCTCACCCCAGTATCGGCAGCGGAGTAAAGGAAGCATGCCGAAAACCTCCGTCACATTTTTTTACCGCCGAAAAGGTACATGTCGATAGTGGAACCGGCCTGCGCGTCTGTGAGTGCATACCGGAAGAAAACGCTGCATATCGATCCGCCGGCACTGTGAAACGCACTGAATTTTGATGTGGTTCGGCACAACTGCGATCGGAAAAAACCTTATTTTTTCATACGGTATATTGTGAGGCCAAAAAAAGGCCACATGTTGTGCCCGCTTTTAATCCATGTATCGACATCTTGATACTCGGGTGCCCGTGCTGAAAAGCATTCCTTTTCAACGACAAAGCATTCCCTAAGATACTTCTTATAAAAAACCAAGATTTTCCTGATGGACAATCCAAGTCCTACACTTTATTACTTAACCAGAGACAAGACTCTTTATGACTTGCAGCTTCTGCTCCAATAATAATCCATTCGGAGAGAGGCGGTGTTTTCAGGTATAAACGAAATAATCCGGGAAAGGATATACCGTAATGGAAAAACAAAGTGAGCATTTTTTTACTGCGTATCTCAGAGGGATAGCCGGCATCAAAAAGGGCTCCACTTTGCAAACAAATGAAGCCGAGTTTTCTTATGAATGGAACATGAAAAACGGCGCGATTGAGTGGTTCGGAAACTTCGCCGAGCAGCTCGGTTATGAGCGCGATACGTTTGTGCAGGAGTTTCAAGCCTGGGAGAAAATAATTCATCCGGGTGATAGGATGCGGGTAAAAAACAGGATGGGTTTACATCTAAAGGCCGATGTTCCATTTTGCGAACGGTATCTGGTGTACCATAAAAACGGAAAACTCCTCAACATTGAGGATACCGGAACGTATTTGATGGACAATGCACACAGTCCGTATAAGTGGATCGGTGTAATGAAAATTCTGAAGTGTGATACGGATTAATGTTTCTCATAAGAGCTCATGTAAAAACCGGGCTTCAAGAAGGAGAGCATGGTATCGGCAATTGAGATACGGCGGAATAAAGGCACCTGCGGTGTTGTGTCGGATCGCGGCCTGCAGTCCGAGAAAGAGAACGGCCGGCGTATTCACCGGGCGCTTGTCGGAAGGCTGACCACGCGCGGATTCGGTCGGGTTGAGATTGCACGGTTGATTAAAGACGTTTTCAATATACGGCGTGATGAAAAAAATATTTCAGTACGGTCTCTTAATCGTGCGCTGTCCATTCTTGGGTGGGGCGAAGATGTGATGGATGAAACCATGTATAGTCTTATGCTGAGCATTCTTGAATCACATCAGGATATTGAAAACGGCGGCTGAAGGCAATAACGGCTCATTGGAGAAAAAGAGCGTCTATCTTGTATTCCGCAATCTTACTGTACAGGTATTGCCTGCTGACACCCAGTGCTTCCGCCGCCCTGGACTTGTTCCCGTTCGTCGACTGGAGAGCCTGGGCTATATGGAGTTTAAACACCTCTTTCAAGCACAGGTGCGGACACAGAGCCGATGGCGCGCGCGTGCATTCCTTCGCAACAATCCTGGTGGGAAGATCATCCGGGGTGATTTTTTCTGTTTCTGCAAGCAGCATGGCACTCTGAACGACATTCTTCAGCTCCCTGACGTTACCCGGCCAGTTGTATTGCAAGAGACATTCAAAGGCTTCTTCTGTTATGCCGGTCACGTTCGTGTCCATCTCTTCGGAAAAAAGCTTGATAAAATACGCTGCCAGCGCGGGGATTTCCTCCCGGCGCTCGCGCAACGGCGGTATCTGTATGGTAAACACCTCAAGCCGATACATCAAATCTCTGCGAAATTTTTTCGCTTCGACCGCGATCCGCAAATCAGCATCGTTTGCCGCAATAATGCGGGTGTTCGTAGTATAATGCTTGTTTCCGCCGACTTTCCTGAATGTGCGGTTCTCCAGAATTCTCAAGAGCGCTGTTTGCGTTTTGTGGGCCATGCTGCTCAGTTCATCCAGAAAAATCGTCCCGTTCTCGGCTGCGGCAAAGAGCCCTTGGCGCGCCTCCGTTGCCCCGGTAAACGCCCCCTTTTCATGGCCGAACAGTTCGCTGGACACGAGCTCCGTGGCTATGGCCCCCATATTCACCGCCACAAAAGGCCCGTGCGAATGTTTGCTTCCGGCATGGATCCTGCGGGCGATAATCTCTTTGCCCGTGCCGGTTTCCCCCAGGAGGAGAACCGTCACGTCTTCATGAGCTATTAGGTCTATTTTTTTAAAAATCTCCTGCATTGTTTCAGAGACGCCGATGATGCCTTCGTTGGCTGCGGCTCTCTGAGCCGGGTCGTCAGTGCGTGTCGCCATGGGTATCCGCCTTTCATTGATATATGTATACATGACATCTACGAATCGAAACCCGGTGTGCGTATCCTGTTGACGGCCTCCCCTGCCGTAAAATGCAACACGCCGGAATAGATAAAAATATAGCCCATCAATTGCAGTCAGGCTATCGGTAAAATTCTGATTTTATTTAGGTTTTATCTTAAAAGGAACGATTGAAAAAAGGTATGCCGTCCTATGCGGCAGGGTGCCCGAACCGGCATACAACATGAAGAAGGCCTGCACTCTTTTCAGAGGTCGATAAGATTATTCTTGGCCGCGATTTTGGTAAACTGGGCAAGCGATTTCAAACCCAGCTTATCCATAATATTGTACTTGTGCGTTTCAACGGTTTTGTGGCTGATGCAGAGCTGTTTGGCGATATCTTTAACCGTTAAGCCGTCGGCCAGCAATATAAAAATCTCCTTTTCGCGATTACTTAACGTGGCGATGCGGTTCCGGTCCTCCATGCCCTTTTCCTGTTCCGTTTCCAGGTCCAGTATATGCTTCTGCAACGTTTGCTGAACGGCTTTGCTGTAAAAAGCGGCTCCCCGGCTAAGCGTCTTCAGGCCCAGGTACAGTTCCTCCATGGGCTCATGTTTGAGCACGTAGCCCGACACGCCTTCCCTGAAAAGCGTCGTAATATGATCCCTCGAAGATGACATGCTGTAGATTAAAATGCGGACCTTCTTGTGAATCTTTTTGATTTCACGGGCGGTTTCTATTCCGTCCATGCCGGGCATGGCAATATCCAGAATCACAATGTCGGGGTTCAAGGAGTTGATGAGCGATAGCGCCTGGCAACCGTCTTTTGCCGAACCGACAACCTCGAACTCTTCCTCATTGGACAGAATTTTTTTAATACCCTCAATGACCACGGTGTGGTCATCCACAATCAGGACTTTTCTTTTTTCAGCCATTTTGTGTGCTCTCACTCTGCACGGTGCAAAGGGATGCCGACTGTCGGTCTTTTATTTCAACACCCGTAGGCCGGGATACGGACGGAGGTTCCTGTCGGTACCGTTATCCCGGGCAGTGGGCCCGGCATTGATTCGCTCCCGGCTAATCAGCGGGTATCTCTGCAAAAACATGCGTTCCTGCACCGGGCTGTGATTCAATACGAAACACCCCGCCGACCATCGCAACCCGTTCTCGCATGATCGTAATGCCGAGAGGGCGACGGGGATCTTTGTCCTGATTCGTCGAGAACTGTAGATAGTCAAACCCTTTTCCATTGTCTTCGATACTTAAGTAAAACGCTTTTTCGCGCAGGATCAGGTTGATGAAAACCTCCTTTGTCTCCGCGTATTTGACCACATTTGTCAGGCTCTCCTGGATAATCCGGTAAATGGTCAAATCTTTTTCATTGATCTTGAGGTCTTCAGAAGCAAGGCCGGCAATGCCTTTCGTGAACAGGTGAATCTTTATATTAAAGTGGTTCTGCACATCCTCCAGCAGATTTTTGATGGAAGGCAGTAATCCGAATCTTTCCAAAACTTCTGCACGAAGACTGTGCGAAATGTCCCTGGCGCGCTTCATTGCTTTCATCAAGAGTTCCTGGATGGGTACCACACAGTCCGACAGATCGGTTCCATCCGCCGTTCGTATATGTTTCAGACCTTCCAGATGCATAGAGACACCTGTCAGGGTTTGACCGATCTCATCGTGCAACTCTCTGCCGATTGCATGGCGCTCCCTTTCCAGCAGTTCCACGAATTTCCGGGACAGGTAATTCCGTTGTTTATAGGCGGCCAGCATCTCCTCAGTCTGGATTTCCAAGGTCATCTGACACCTTCTGCTCCTTTCATTCTCTTCAAGTAATTGCTGGTTGAGGGTTGTAAGCTCCTGGTTTTTTAAAATCAACTCGTATGTCCTATCTGTAACCCGCGCTTCCAGGTCGAGTTTTGTTTTTTTCAACGCTTCTTCGGCCTGCTTGGCCCTGGTGATGTCGGCAAGAGATATGTACGCCTGCCTGCTTGTATCGCTTGGACCTTTTATCGCAACGCTTTCCAGTTGAACGGAAAGGGAGGTGCCGTCCAGCCGTATCAGATCAAGCTGACACTGGTGTGTGCTGCCGTCGACGCTTTCACAAATGCGCTTTTTGTGAAAACAGAAAGCGTCCTGGAACTCAGGCACGATGAAACGCGAAAAATAGACTCCCCGCAGGCCGCTCGACCTGATACCCAGCAGCCTGGCGCAGGCCGGATTTGCATCTTCGATCCGGCCGGTTTTCAGGTTGAAGGTAAAAAAGCCGACGGGAGCTAAATTATACAGGTTATAATACTTCTTCCGGGACTGCTCGATTTTAACCTGGGCAGCCAAAAGTTCTTCATTCTGCATTGCAAGCTCAAGCTGGTGAACCCGTAGCTCATGGACCAGGTGTTCGGCATCTTCTTCAGAAAGACCCTTCAAGGTGACGTCGTCTTCCTGCTGGAGACTGTTCGATTTCCTGCGGAGTACTGAAATTTTACTTTTGTTCTGATAGTCCATATCAGGTGTGCCCCCTATTCAAGCTGGTAGGGGTAACGCCACGGCTCCGGATTCCGTTACTCTTCTTGCAGGCGTTTCGGTTCGAGCTTCAGAAAGGCGGCATGTTTGAAGAATTCGATCAGCTGTGCAGGGACATGATGCGACTCCAGGACAAAATCGACCCATGTAACTTCAGTGGCGCGCGTAAGCATTCCAGGATGCTCCGCCGGAGCCTTTTGTTAGACGTCCTCCCCCAGGGTGTACGATTCTTTGGGCTCTAAAATCGTTATACTATCCACATCTATCTATTTATCAGGTTTCTGTCAATATATTTTCTCTGCTTCACCTGGTTTTTCTGAGGCTTTGCCGGACAATGCAGTCCCGATTGTGCGTCCTGTGTACGGTGTTGAAACGTGTTGTCAAACATGTCTACCGGGCTGTGGCTCCACGGCAAATCGTTCCCGGCCCGGCACACCGGCACGCGGCATCGATGGAAAACCATACACACTGCGTGAAGCCTTGTTTGCAAAACTACAGTGAGGCTGTAAAAGCTATGCACCCGGCCACACATGTAAAGTCAACGATACACCTACTCATTTGATGCACTATTTCATACAGCCTCCACTGATGAAAGCCGGTTCGGGCCCCTTGTGGGCAAGGGCATTTTCTTGGTTGCACGCCGGAAGGCAACCGCCCGCTGCCGCGTTAGAACACTTCACAAATTTCTATAGCCTCAACAGCACATTCGCCCGGCAGGAGCACCGTTAGGTGCGATTAATGAACTCTGTGGATGTTACGGTCGTTATGCACGGCCGAAGGCCGCTCCTACCCGGCTCTACGAGTGTGTGAAGTGCTCTAACGCAGGAACACTTGTCAGGCACTCCATCTGTTTTTTCATGGCTGCTGTTTTCAAGCGATATTATATTGTTCGATTTTATTATACAGGTAACGCCGGCTCACCCCGAGTTTTCTGGCCGCTTCCGACTTATTGCCGCTTGTCAGTTGCAACGCCCGGGTTATATACAGCTTCTCTACTTCTTTTAAAGACCGTCCGAAACAGAGAACTAAACCCACATCCGTTGTTTTCTGTGCACAAATCCTCGGCGGCAGATCATTCGGGGTTATTTTGTTTTTTTTCGCAAGCAGCATGGCACTCCGGATGACATTCATGAGCTCTCTGACATTGCCCGGCCAACTGTAGTGCATAAGACATTCAAGGGCCTCTTGCGCAACACCGTCCACTTTCCCCGTTCCCTGTTTCTCGTTGAACCGGTTGATAAAAAAGTCTATCAGCAGAGGGATATCTTCCCGTCGCTCGCGCAGGGGCGTCAACTCTATGGAAAACACTTCGAGACGGTACAAAAGATCCCGGCGAAAAGTCTTCTCTTTAACCGCGGACCGTAAGTTGCATGTATTCGCCGCAACGATCCGGGCATTTGTTGTATACGTTTTCCGCCCCCCGACTTTGTTGAAAACCCTGTTTTCCAGAATCCTTAAAAGCGCTGTCTGGGTTTTGTGATCCATGCTGCCCACTTCATCGAGAAACAGCGTTCCGTCTTCTGAGGCCCCGAAAATTCCTTCACGGGCCTCCGTTGCACCGGTAAACGAGCCCTTTTCGTGGCCGAATATCTCGCTGAAAGCGATCTCTCCGGCCAGAGCTCCCATGTTTACCGGAACAAAAGGCCCGCCCGAACGTTTGCTGAGTCGGTGGATCGCATGGGCCACCAGCTCTTTTCCCGTACCGCTTTCCCCGATGATAAACACGGTAACATCTTCATGGGCCACTCTCAGTATTTTTTTATATAAGGCCTGCATGGAACCGGTTTTTCCGATAATGCCGTAAAAAGACGTTTCTTCGTTCCGATGAGCGGCTTTGGGGACGATCATAGTGATTCCCTTTCTTCAATTGTTTACAATAATAGTTGTGCTTGACCCGGCACCCGGCCTCTTCATCGCCGTGCCTTTCGTGTGGCCCGCTGAGCAGCGCCCCGCAGGGCCATACGTGATAACGGTCCTTCCTTTGCCGGCATGGTGCCGGGCGGCGGATTCTGCACGCTACAGGACTTTCTGATACTGGTAGGATTTTAGCACAGCCGTAAGGTTATCTCCATGGGGTCAAATCTGATTTTAATTAAGAAATATCTTAATAGAGAATCTGAAAACCGCTGGCCATGAACAGTTGAAGAGGGTATCGGAGGGTACCGTTACGAAAGCGCCGAGTGCTCAAAAGTATGTGTCACCCTGCATCCGGCGCAACATAATACATTCACTCAGTATCAATCGATCCGTAGGGGCGCCCCTCTGCTTGTCCTGAGCGGAGCCGAAGGGTGCCCGCCCTTCGTAATTCATTGAATACGGGGCGCCCCATCCTTCGCATAAAGCTTCGGCATGGCAGGCACGGAGAGACGCCCCTTGTATATTAAAAA
>JANQGV010000229.1 GCA_028282925.1 Thermodesulfobacteriota bacterium | reverse complement strand
CCCTTTCAGTCTGGAAAAAGTACTTCACAGCCTGGATTTCCACGGCCGACCCCGAAGACCTGCTACAGACCAAAATATTTTTCGACTTCCGTAGCGCCTACGGCGATACCGACATGCCCGCCGCGCTGCGCGAGCACCTAGCCCAGGTCATCTCACAGCACCCGCGGTTTTTCCAGTTGCTGGCCCGCAACGTACTCCAGGTTGCGCCGCCCATCGGCTTTTTCGGCAACTTCGTGGTTGAGTCCGTGGGCAGTAAGGGCAAAGCATTCGACATTAAAAGCTCTATGATGCCCATTGTCGACTGGGCCCGCATCTACGCTCTGCAGCACAACATCAGTGCAACCAACACCCTGGAACGCCTTGAACGGTTGCACGAAAGCGGAAATCTTGCACAGCAGAATTATGATGAAATGGTTCAGGCCTATACCTATCTCATGCAGATCCGCTTACGCACCCAGGCCGAAGCCCTCAAGCAGTACGACCGTGAGCCCGACAATTACATAAGCCCTTCACGCCTCACCTATATCGAACAGAAGCTGCTGAAGGAGATTTTTTCGCAAATCAAACACTTTCAGGCCAAGCTCAGCTACGATTTCACCGGCCGGCTGGGGGGAGCATAAAACCCGTAATGATACTGATAACCTGCGACACCCACTGCTACTACGAAAACATCAACAAGCAGATCCGCCATGCCGAAGACGATCTCGGTGTTACCGTAGACTGCGTTATCCATCTGGGCGATTTCGGCATTTATCGCACCCACCTGAGCCATTACTTCAAGCGCAAAGGCCGGCGGTTTTCCAGGCCGGTCTACTTTATCGAAGGCAATCACGAAGATTTTGACGAACTGCCCTGGCTCATCAAAAAATACAGCGACTATTTTACCCACCTGCCCCGGGCCTCCGTTAACGAAATTGAGGGCTACCGGTTTCTGGCACTGGGTGGTTCAGGGTATATGGACTCCATGGTCACCCAGAAGGGGGCCATTATTACCGATCACCAGATAAATGCCTGTCTGAAAGTGCCCCCGAAAGATGTAGACATAATCATCACCCACGACTGTCCCATCGGCATCGGCATGCCCAACACCAAGGGTATGGAGCACTACGGCGAAACCGGCTTTCCGCGCAGCGACGAGCTTGCGCCCAAACTGCAGCCGAAACTATGGTTGTTCGGCCACCATCACAAGTGGCATGAATATGAGGACGACCATACCCGTTACTTCGGGCTGGCATCGAGCTGGAAAGGATTCGGGCTGCTCGACAAAAACTATGAATTCAGATTTGTAAAATACACCATCCCCTACCCCCAGGAAAAACAGAGCCTGATAATGAAATTGCTTACCAGGCTCAAAATCATACAGCCAAATTAATGACGGGTCTCTGTTGAATTTTATTAGAACTTAACGCTCTAACAGCTCCAAAGCCTTCGCTTTAACGACCGCGACATTCCCCTCATTAACAGCGGTGCACCCTTTTTCCAAACCGATACTCGTTATTTCCAAATGCTCAAAAGAGTCAATCCCGGCCTGGAACAGCGTTTTTTTCGCGCACTCCAGGGGGCAGCCGTCAATTGCAAGAATTTTAGAAGCTTCCCCAGTTGTTTGTACTATTGCGTCAACGTTTCCACCCAGCCCGGCCAGGCAATACATTTTCCCGGCCCCTTCCGCAGAGAGACTCCGTGCTGCCAGATCTGCAATATTGCCGACATCTGCCGCTCCGGAACAGGAAAAAATAAATGTGATAACGTAAAATAATTTTCGCTTTTTTGAGAAGGATGGCAGTGTCCTTCTGTGGTATCAATAAAGGTGACCAAACCCAAAAAGAAACCACAAAGAAAG
>JANQGV010000086.1 GCA_028282925.1 Thermodesulfobacteriota bacterium | reverse complement strand
TCCTTTTTTGATTTCCAATACCAACTTGCCTTTCGGCATGAAACAAATTAGGGCATAGCCTTTTTATGTGCTCAAAAGGCTACTACAATATAGCAAGCTCGAGCGTAGCGGGTGGTGAACTGGAACCTGCGGGGCGGCCCTATATTATATATAGACCAGCTTGCTATCGTTTTTTTCAGGGCCTTTCATGAATACCACCTCTAAGGGCCTAAAACCCGCCAGGTATCTCAAATTTCGGGCATTTTTAATGATTTTTTATGTGGCTGGGCCTGTTTTATTAGAGCTGCTTAATAATTGCTCTTGATAAAAATATAGATATTATGTATATTTATATAATTTTATAAGCCTTTAACGCATAATTTTTCAACAGGGTGATTCCATGAGAATACTTATTACTGGGGGTGCCGGTTTTATCGGTTCGAATTTTGTGCGGCTGATGTTCAACACGTATAAGGACTACAGTATTATCAACCTGGACGCGCTTACGTATGCCGGGAACCTGGAAAATCTGAAAGACATTGTTGAGCAGGTGGGGGACTCTAAAGATCGCTACGAGTTTATCCGGGGCGACATTGCCGACGCCGAACTGGTGGACTCTCTATTAAAAACCGGTGTTGATGCCATTGTGAACTTTGCGGCTGAATCCCATGTTGACCGCAGTATCGACAGTTCAAAAATATTCGTGGATACGAACGTGCTGGGTACCCAGGTGCTGCTGGATGCGGCGCTGAAGCACAAGGTAAGCCGCTATGTGCAGATATCAACCGACGAGGTGTACGGGTCGCTGGGGCCCACGGGCCTGTTCAGCGAAACAACACCCCTTGCGCCCAACAGCCCCTACTCGGCCAGCAAGACCAGCGCAGATCTTTTTGTGCGGGCTTACTACGAAACCTACGGGATGCAAACCCTGATTACGCGCTGTTCGAATAACTACGGGCCGTACCAGTTCCCGGAAAAACTGATCCCGCTTTTTATCACCAACGCCCTTGCCGACCAGCAGTTGCCGCTGTACGGCGACGGGCTGAACGTGCGCGACTGGATTTTTGTGACCGACCATTGCGCTGCAATCGACAAGGTGCTGCACCACGGCAAGGCCGGCCAGGTGTACAACATCGGGGGGAATTGTGAAAAGACCAACAAGGAAATCACCTACACCATTCTGGAGGCTCTGGGCAAACCCGAATCGCTGATCAAGCGGGTGAAGGACCGGCCCGGGCACGACCGGCGCTATGCCATTGACAGTTCAAAAATTGAGCGCGAATTGCAGTGGACGCGGCAGTATGATTTTGCAGCCGGCATGAAGGAAACCGTGGAGTGGTACGTGAAGAACGAAGACTGTTGGAAGCGGATCAAGACCGGTGAGTATGTGCAGTTTTACCAGCGCTGGTATGGCGACCGGGTGGGGTAGAGCTGTATTGGTTGTGCAAGCATGTTTCACCACAGAGACACAGAGGGCACGGAGAGAAAAAATCTCTTTTGACGGAAGGGGAGACACATTCGGCAAGCTCAGCGCAAGCGGCCTTCCGTCAAAAAACCTCAAGCCCTGCGGGCAGGAAGTATGCATGACAGGATATGATGAAAATGAGCACCCTTTTCCTTTGTCGTCGTCTCCCGACAAAGGAAAAAATGCACTCCTCTGTGAACTCAGTGACTCGAGCGTAGCGGGTGGTGAATTGTTCAGTAAGCTCCTAAGTAGAAAAACTGAGATATGAAGATACTGGTGACCGGCGCCTGCGGTATGCTGGCCAAGGACATAATTGAAGAATTGCGAAGCGACCATGAGGTGATTGCCCGCGAACACCCGGAGCTGGATATTTGCGACCGCGAAAAAGTGCTTGCCGAAGTGCGGGAGATTGGGCCCGAGATCCTGGTAAACTGCGCCGCTTTTACGGCCGTGGACCAGTGTGAAACCGAGGAGGAGCGCGCCCTGCAGGTAAACGGGGGCGGGGTTGCCAACCTGGTGCAGGCCTGTAATGAGCAGGGTGTGACGTTGTATCACATCAGCACCGACTTTATATTTGACGGCACGAAAGGCACGCCCTATGTTGAAAACGACGCTGCAAACCCCCTGTCGGCCTATGCCCGGTCTAAATATGCAGGGGAACAGGAGATTTTCAAGGCGTCGAAAAAGTATGTAATTGTAAGAACTTCCTGGCTTTTCGGCAAAAACGGCAATAATTTTGTTGAGACAATGCTCCGTTTGTCCGATGAAAGAGATGTGCTGAAGGTTGTAGACGACCAGCGGGGATGCCCCACCTATACCGTTGACCTTGCGCGGGCCGTAAAAGTGTTGATACATACCGGCGCTGAGGGTGTTTTTCATATGTCTAACAGCGGGGAATGCTCCTGGTGTGATTTTGCGAAAAAAATAATGGAGTTGAGCGGGGCAGCGACCAGGGTCGATCCGATAAGCGCTGCAGATTTCGGGAGCCCGGCACAACGGCCGCAGTACTCGGTGTTGAATTGTGACAAATTAAAAGCTGCAACAGGATTTCAGCCCCGGCACTGGGAGGAGACCCTGAAAGAGTATTTGCACGACAGGGGAAAGCTGAGACAAAGCATATGAAGGGGATAGCATAATGCGTACACTTATTACCGGGGGTGCCGGGTTTTTGGGGAGTAATCTGTGTGACCGGTTTTTAAAAGAAGGTCATGAAGTAATCTGCATGGACAATCTCATAACCGGCAACATGGACAATATCGCCCATTTGATCGGTCATGAACGGTTTAGATACATCAACCATGACGTTACCGAATACATTTACGTTGAAGGAGAACTGGACAACATCCTGCATTTCGCATCGCCGGCCAGCCCCATTGACTACCTGGAGCTGCCGATCCAGACACTGAAGGTGGGTTCGCTTGGGACCCACAAGGCCCTGGGTCTGGCAAAGGCCAAGGGGGCGCGGTTCCTGCTGGCATCGACCTCGGAAGTGTACGGCGATCCGCTGATTCATCCCCAGCCCGAAGAGTACTTCGGCAACGTGAGCCCCATCGGGCCGCGCGGGGTGTACGACGAGGCCAAGCGGTTTGCCGAAGCCCTGGTGATGGCCTACCACCGCTATCACGGGGTGGAGACCCGCATTGTGCGTATATTCAACACCTATGGGCCTCGCATGCGGCTGGACGACGGCCGGGTGGTGCCGGCGTTTTTCTCCCAGGCACTGAAAGGCGAACCTCTGACCATCTTCGGCGATGGATCACAGACGCGCAGCTTCTGTTTTGTGGACGACCTGATAGAGGGTATTTACCGGCTGCTGAATTCCGATGAGCCCGAGCCGGTCAACATCGGCAACCCGCACGAGATGACCATCAAAGACTTTGCGCAAAAAGTATCGGAGCTTGCCGGGGTGGAGCTGAATGTGGAACCCCGGCCGCTGCCCCAGGACGACCCCAAGGTGCGCCAGCCCGATATTGCCAAGGCATTGAGGCTTCTGGGGTGGGAGCCCCGGGTGCCGCTGGAAGAGGGCCTGAAGTCCACCATGGCGTATTTTAAGAAAAAGCTGAATCTGTAATTACTATTCCGGGGGTATGTGGACCCGGGGATGATGTGAAGAGCAAAAGGTAAGAGGTAGTTTTATGGACAATGAAGGGTATCGGCCGCGTCTGGTGATTATCCTGGTGTTTATCATCGTGGTAGGCCAGATTTTGTCGATTAATTATCTGAAAAGCGATTTCGAAGCAAAACTGGCCCAGTGCTACGAGGCCATCAATACGAACTCCGTGATGCAGGGAGCGCTTGTGAACCTGCTGGTGAAGAAGACCGGTCTGTCGCGGGACGAGTTGATGGATGAAGCCCAGGCGTTATCGGCCGATTTGAAGACCATGATGGAGCAGTATAAAATGGCCGAACAGCAGGCGGGCGCACAGCCGGAGCCGCAACCGCCGAAATAGCACTGCACAGAAATTTTTTCGGATCGCGCAAAAAAAGCTTTATTGATTTGCCGATTAGGTGTAAAATTATCGGATTACGCTGTAGCACATTTTCGAGGAATGATATGCGTAATAAACTGAAGGTTCTACTGGTAAGTGGTATCGCATTGCTGGTAATTTCCGGGGCGGCTGAAGCGGCCCCGATTGAAACGGCAGTGGTAAACGGCAATACGTACAGTTGCTACATTCTGTCGACGCTGGATATTCTCGGTGTTAATATGGAGTTTGAGGACAGAGGCGGGCTGGTAATGTCGAATTTTTCAACCACTCTCAGTACGATTACCGGAATAGGTTTTTACTTTACGATAACCAACTTTTTTGCGGCATCGTACTGGGCCCTTGACGCAAACATAGGGCAGATATCGGGCGATACGCTGTTTCTGTTCATCGGCAACACCTTCGATCCTTTTATCGTCGGGGTAGGCATTCTGTCGGTTGAGTACCGCAGCACACACGCCCTGACGTTTTTTGGGTTTAGAGTTATCGAGGAATAGTCCGACAGAAAAACGGATCGGGGAGTAGCGCAGCTTGGTAGCGCGCATGCTTCGGGAGCATGAAGTCGCGGGTTCAAATCCCGCCTTCCCGACCATCTATATATACTAAAAGAAGCGCGGCTTTGCAAAAGGTCGCGCTTCTTTTGCGTTTGGAAAATCGTATGGGTTCTCGAGAGTGACAATGTGCCAGGGTAATTACATATCTTATTTTAGTGACCCACCATAGGAGTTTAAAGGGTTGAAATCCATTTTTTAAACATGACATCTTCAAGATGCCAAGTATGGTTTTTGAAAACTATATCCAGGTCTTTTAACACCTTGATAGAGTAGTTTATCTGTGATGTTGTCTTCAAGCCGACCTGTGCCAGGTTTTTTGCCGAAAACATATCTTTGCCGCCGGTGTTGATGATCAGCTTAACGGTTTTTTTCTGGTTGGCGGTCAAACTGCCCCATAGCAATACATATTCGTCTTCCTGAAGTCGTATTATTGTATCAGTGATCTCCGGCAGATTTTCTAATTTGACGGCACCCTTTACCTGCATGAACTCCCACAAATGATGCAAGAATTTCTGTACATACATGGGGTGGTTTTCACATAGCTGAATAACTTCCTGTAAAACAGTTTCCGGAACGTTAAATCCGGCTTTTTTAAAAAGCTTGCCTGCCCAGGTAAGGTAATGGACGGTGTCTATTTTCTCAATGGGGAAACTCTGGGCCTGCTTGTAAAATGCACGTTTGCCGGAAGTGAACATTTGCTGGAGCACGTGACGCTTTGAACCTGAGAAAATGTAGGATATATTGTTGTGCCACTGCAGTTCCTTGCGCAGTTTTTTTTCAAAAGTTCCATCTGAATAGTTTTCAATTTCCTGAAATTCGTCAAACACCACAACCAGTTTTTTGCTTTCGGAATAGAGTTTCAGGGTTTCAAACAGTTCATGCAGCACCAGATCGTTTTCTTTGTGGTCGAACAGGGGCTTAAGAGAATAGGAATCGCTTCCTGGATTATATGAGAGATCAATCCGGGCGGACTTCATCGTTTTATTGAGGAATTTTATTATTTTGTCGATTTTGGGTTCGATTTGGGTATAGCTTTTAAAAACAGCATCGATGAAATCCTGTTCCGTTGTGGTGCCGTAGAGGTCTACATACATGCCTGAGCATTTGCGGCCCAGTTGTGAAAGAACCCTGTGCAAAAGGCAGGTTTTTCCAAGGCGGCGGTGCGAATATACCAGAACGTTTTGCGAACTGTTTATAAAACCCGACAGTTCTTTTATTTCATTTGTGCGGTTGCAGAAAGCATCGCCGGTGACTATTTTTGAATAGGTAAAAGGATTGTCCATAGTCGCCTCCATAACCAAAATTATGAAACAAAGAATATGATATAAATATAACCAATAATTGGTTATGTGTCAAGGGGGCATGCGGGTTGTTTAACCGGTGCGCGGTGCGCATCATTCCGTCTGGAAATGTATATCAATAATAAACGGACGTCCCCTTGTTGGCCCTAGTGAACCTGACGGCCCCTATGTTCAACCTGACGGGACAGGATATGGGAGACACGGTTGTGAATATAAAGGGTGTTTTGAATGTTGAGGGTGACGTAAACGTTACCAAGAATGTCCAGGCCGGCGGTACTGTTATCGACGCCAAGGGCAATACCAATAACCACGTACATTAATGACTGCCATGCTGGAAGAATTATACGGACAGGATATTTTACTGACTGATGAAATGCAGGCTGCTGTGGCCGCCAACGGTGAGGTGGTGGTGTCGACAGGGCTGCAAACAGTGCTGCAGGATATAAAACTGCGGCTGTTTACGCCCCTGGGCGGCCTTTTTTACGACCAGGAGTTCGGCTCAAAGGTGATCGAGTTTGTAAAGGATGAAAATACGTATATGAACCGGATGGCCCTGTGTGTTGAAGTGGAGCGCACCGTGGGTATGGACCCCCGGGTTGTGCCGGGTACGGTTGATTGCGGGATACAATCGTGGGACGTGGAAGGAGTGGTACTGGAAGTGCAGTTTAATCTGATTGATGAGCAGCACCCGTTTAACCTGATTATAACCATAACGTCGGAAATGGAGATGGTGATACAAGATGTCGACTATACCGGTTGAAAAAACACTTGAGCAGGTAAGAACCGATCTGTTCGACAAGATCGGCACTGTGCAGCAGGAAGGGTGGCTGCCGCAAAACCTGAACCTTAACCGCGGGCCGGTGCGGGGCCTGATAGAGATGTGGGCCTGGGGGCTGTACCAGTTGTACAGCTTTCTGGCGTCGATACTGCAACAGGCATTTCCGGACACATCAACCGGAGCGTGGCTTGATATCCATTGCCGTCAACTGGGCCTGCAGCGCATGACCGCAACCAAAGCAAAGGGCATAATCTATTTTACCCGGAACGGAACCGATGGAAACGTGCCTGTTGCAAAGGGACGGATTATTAAAACCCGGCCCGACGGTATGGGTCGCCTGTACCGCTTTGTAACAACGGAGGACGCGGTGCTGCCGGATGGACACAGTGAAGTGGGAGTTGCCGTTGAGGCTGAAGAGTACGGAAGGGAAGCAAACGTAACCGCAGGCATGATTACCGAAATTGCAACAGCCATACCGGGCATTGACGCAGTGGAGAACCGGGTTGAGTGGCTGTTGAGCGAAGGCACGGACAAGGAAGATGACGGCTCTTTGCAGGAGCGCTACCGCCTGGCATGGATGGATGTGAACGGGGCTACGAAATATGCCTATGAATCCTGGGCCCGGGGCATTAACGGGGTGATTGCGGTGAAGATCATGGACAACCACCCCAGGGGGCAGGGCACGGTTGACGTTATTGTGCGCGGTACGGCAGGGCAGCCGACAGTAGAACTGATTGAGGCGGTTGATGCGGTGGTGCAGGAGAACCGGCCCATTAACGATGACGTGCTGGTGCGCGGGCCGGACCCGGTTGATGTGGTACTAGAAGCCGATCTGGAACTGACCGACGGCAACCCGTCGGCAATTATTGCCGAGGCGGAAGACCGTGTGCGGGCCCTGTTCCTTGACCCCAGTCCGGTACCCGGCATCGAAGCCCTGCAGATAGGGCAGGACCTGACGCTTGATCTGCTGCGGGCAACCATTATGGCCGTTACGGGCGTTAAGTGTATTAACTGGACCAGCCCGGCATTGGATATTGCAGTGAGTAATGATGGGCTTGCACGCCTTGAGAGTTTGACGCTAACCACCACCTGGGCATCGGAGCTTTAATATAATGGCTGGTACTTTCTGGAACTATTTTAAAAACACCCTCCGGTATCCACAGATCTGGAAGAAAGGTGCGCTGGCTCAGCTTGCAAAGGGCGGTGCCTCGGCACTTGACGTGGCGCGGGACAACATACGCTGGCTGCGCAACCAGTTTCTGCCGGAAATGTGTGAAGATGATTTTATTGCACGGTTTGCTTCATCACGGGGGTTGCGGCACTGGCCGGTTGAAACGGAATCTTTTTTCAAGCAGCGGGTGATACAGGCATACCTGTTTTACAAGCAGGGAGGCCGGCCTGGTGGATTGCGGTATTTTTTCGATCTGGCCGGAATCGAGGGTGACATTGTTGAACCCACCGATTCATATGATGTGTGGCTTGGTTCAGGCGGTAAAACACTTGACGGCACCTGGAACCTGGACGGCAGCGTGCAGCTCAAAGATTTTGAGAACGCGGTAGGGATTCCGTACCTTGACTGGGCTGAATTTGCAGTGCAGGCCAATCTTGCATCGGCCGGGAATTCGGACTGGAAAAAACTGGCACAAATGATTGTGGCGGAGTTTAAACCGGCCCGAAGTGTCGCCAAATGGTTTTACACCATGGACCTGGACCTTGACGTGGACAAGGACATCGACAGTGGCGGTGCTTTAAATCATCACGATTTCCTGAATGCCATGCATGCCTGTAACCCGCTGGATGGCTCCTGGAACCTGGGCAGCGATGAAAAGGAAATGCTGCTTGACGGAACATTGGTGCTTGACGGTTCCTGGCAGGTAGGGCAAATCATTTCGGCACAGCCTGAGCGGTGGTTGAAAAACTGCCGAATTCAGAGTGAGGCTGATCTAAACATTGCTTTCGAAATACCTGCCGGTGAGCCTGATTTGACGCAGTTGCCGTATTTCTTTCTGGGAGGAGAACCGTTTTTCAGCCTTTCCAAAACCATTAAAAAGGTGGACGGCACGTGGGATGCCGGAGCGGATAACCGTTTAGACGGTAGCTGGCAACTGGACGGCACAAAGTACCTGTCGGCACCAAGACTGGGTGAAACCAGCGAGCATACGCTGGATGGCACGTTGAAAGTCGGCTACGATGCACCGCAGCTTAATGGTGACAATAAGATAGGCTGGCAGCCACCGGAATGCGAGTCCTGGCCGGGGGTGAGGTAGGAAAACATTAACCACCCGCTTTGCTCGAGACACAGAGCACACAGAGAAGAAGAGATTTCACATCGTGCGGGAGACGGCGCCCGATGTGAAGATGTCTCTTGAAATAATAAATATGGCGAAAGTTAAGTCTCTTGGTAAAAGCTGGTACAACCGGATTATGCGATTAAGTGGCAGAATTACCACTGATTCGGAAACAAACAGAAATTTTAAGAAAGGAGTGAACCTGAATGGCATATAAAACGATAACCGATGAATTCAGAGCATCGCTTGCAACAGATTTGTATAACAAGCTGCAGACAGGCGGCAGTATGAAATTCGGCAGCGGCGGCTGGAACGAAGCAGAGCAGCGTCCCGAAACGCCGGACCCGGCCCAGACCGATTTGAACACACCTCTTATTACGAAAGAAATAGTCGGCCTGGAGCAGCCGGACGCCTACAGCGTAAAGGCTACCGGCAGGCTCCTGGAAGGAGACCTGGTGGGCGTTGGCGTGAGCGAGGCAGGGCTTTTTTCAGGATCGATGATGGTGGGTGTTAAAAATTTCTCTGAGAAGATCAAGGATTCGGATGAGTTTTATGATGTGAGTATCTCAATACTGTTTTAGGAGGCAGTCGGAGAAAATCCATCTACGGCGTTGCGCTCAATGTGCGTCACTGCAGCGTACAAACAAGTACGCCTCATTCCACACATTTTCGCGCGCCTTGTATCTGAACATTCTCCACCAGCCTCAAGTTTGTGGCAAGATCAGACAGAGTGTCGGTTAAACTACTGTTTTATACATAAACTAAAAGCTAAAATCATTATATAAGCAATGCTAACAAGGAGGAACACATGACATTACCAAAGAACAACATAACACCTATCCCCGATACAAATCCCGGCGCTGTGCCTGATTTGTGGAACAACCGCTATTCGGAAATCGATGATAATTTCCAGGATCTTGACAGCAGGCAAACCGCAGTTGAAACCGACCTTGAAAACGCACGTGATGGTGAGCCGAGTCTGGCTGCCAAAGTTTCGGATATCGTTTCAAGCGTTACCTCACTTGACGCCCGCACCGGGGCCCTTGAGCTTGACAGCGCCATAGCGGTGAGCGAAGCGGTGAAGCTCGACTGGCTGTACCGAAACCTGCGCTTTGCCACCGAGCTGTGGACCCCCAACTGGACGCTGCTGGATGATATTGAACTTATTGTTTCCCAGACCGTAGTTGGTGATGAGTCGGTAGATGTGAATGACACAACAGATCTTGTTGTAGGACAGGAATATGTCATTTTTGACGGTACGAATAAAGAGTCTGTTGTTGTTGCAGAGGTTTTAACCGGTACGCGTTTTCGTGCAACAGCCGATCTGACTTATGCGTTCAGCGGGGCAAGACTGAAACGATGCAGTTTTACAATTGAAAACGGCAATGCAACTGCCCTGGACGGGGATCTGTACTTTTGCGGTCCGATAAACCTGGGTAGTGATGATATCGACAAGGCACTGATTATCCGCCGTGAGAACAATGATACCGACCTGAAATTGTACTACCAGGATGATGCCAACACAACCTGGAAGGAAGCTCATTGGGAGTGGAGGCGTAATGTAGAAGGACAAACCGGTGTGATTGAAGTGGAGTACCGCCTGTCGGCCCGGGACAATATGAACCTGAAGCTTGAGGCTGTGGCCGGTACAACATCAATCCAGGTAGTGTTATATCATATGGTTGGAGTGCATGCCGACACAGGGCTGAAGGGAACTCATCACCCGCCGGAAAAACCGGTGAATGCTGTGCCCGGCATTGCGGCAGTAGGTATTAAAGAAACGCCGACACTTTCAATTGAAAAATATGAATCGGTGGTAAACACGGCCCAGGAGGCCCTTCGGGTTCAGATTACCACTGTGCAGGGTGATTATACCAGTCCTGCATATGACTCCCAGGAGGTAGTGCCGGGTGGCAGAGCGCATTCGGTTCCTCCGGGTAAGCTTGTATCCGGCCAAACAACATATTACTGGCGCATGTGTGTGAAAGATACGGAAGGGGCCTGGTCGGACTGGTCGGATGAGACTTCCTTTCAAACCGCTGATTCATTTGCCTATGTAAGCACGCCGGTAAATATTGCCCCTGTTGCCAATGCCCTGGATGTGCCTGAACAGCCCACCCTTGTTTCAAGTGCTTTCGCCGTGTCGGGGTACAAGATTTCCCTGACCGGGACCAGTGGTGACTGGACGTTGTCAGCCGCATCCGGAGCTGTTAATGAGTATTATTATAATAAAACCGATATACCTGCCAAACCGGAATCTGTGTATGAAAACAATATTTTGATGGTTGAAGGAACCCTGGGTACTCTTGAAACCGGTCAGTGGGCATGGGGAATCAACGACGGGCAGCCCGAAGCAAGGCTGTATGTAAAGGTAGCCGATGTTGAAACAAACCCAAACAATCACCCTGCAGATTTTGTTCAGTGTACTGAATTCCACCAGTCGAGCCGCTGGCAGATAAGAACCGCTACAGGTAATTATACATCACCTTTACATGATACTAATGAAGTAACCAGCGACCTGACAACATATGTAGTGCCGCCTGCTATTCTTGAAGATGGTGAAAATGACTACTATTTTCGTGTGCAGCACAAGGGAGTTAATCTTGACTGGTCGGAATGGTCTGCAGAAACAAGATTTACTACTTCAACGACATTTGCCTCAATTATCGGAATTGCATTGGTTAATCAGGGGACCTCATTCGGTTCCTGGCAACGGGTTGACAGGGATGGGAACAACGTTACGACCGATGCTGCTTTCTTTGACAATCATCCGATATGGAGTGGAATAACAAACGTTTCAGATGCAACAGTTAAAAATCAAAAGATGGTAAAAATACCCAAGTTCTATTATAAGGTTGACAATGCTCAAGCAGGGTCAGACCAGGCCGGAAATAAATGCTGGTGGATATCTGACAAGCAGGTAGATGGTTTTAAACTGCATCCGGCTTTTATGGATAACGGCACTGAAATCGAACAGTTTTATGTTGGCGCTTACGAAGCACATGATGCCGGTTCCGGCAGAGCCGGTTCGGAATTAAACCAGGTACCATGGGTGCAGCGGAGTTATCAGCAAATGAAGTCATCGTGCGAAGACTGGAATACCGACCCTGATACTGATGGGTTTCACCTATTCAATATTTACGAGATGGGCGCGATTCAGTTTCTCATACTAATAGAAACCGGAACAACGGATGTGCAGGGAGAAATCGGTCAAGGAAATGTGCTTAGTGGTAGTTTATTGAATACCGGTGCGAGTACCCTGGAGTGGCGTGGTATATTTGACCTGTGGGGCAACACATGGACTTCAATTGACGGATTTAAAAATAACGGCAGTAATTTAACCATGCTTAATGACCAGGGAACCGGATATGTGCAGATTGATATCACTATGCCGAGCGGATCAGGCTATGTGGCAGCAATGCAGGACAAGGAAGGTACAGGCTATGATATGAAGTCGGTATTTATACCCCGTTATGTTGTTGCAGCATATGATGATGCAACATATGGGGATGGTTTTGGTATCGATGCGTCATATAATGTCCTGATACATGGCGGTGATCATGGAAATGGAAACCAATGTGGGTTATTTTATTTGGCAGCAGTGATGCTAGAAACCGACATTCGCGACGTAGGGGGCGGTAGGTTGGCAAAACGCTAAAGTGTATATCTTAACAGGTTTTAAATATCCGCACCGGGAATAAATGAAATAAAATATACATAGTATAATTGCCCGGTATGCGGTGAAGCCCTTCTGGCCCTGTGGTGCAGCCCCTGGTTGGAAGGGCTTTTTTAATGCAGTAATGCTTTTTGAGGGCCCGGTGTTTTGTAGTGGTTTTTCAGAAGCAGATATGTGCTTTAAGTCCCGGAGTGCAAACATGTCTGGTTTTTACTAATGCCTTGATTTTACAGCAAAATTGCATTAATAGTATATATGATTATACATATGGAAACCGAGGGAGTGTTGATGGAGGAATCCCAATGAATAAAAATGAGTTGGTCAAGACGTTACGTGATTATAAAGAGCGTCACTCCGATAAATACGGTATTGTTACACTGGGGTTTTTCGGCTCGTTTGCCCGCGGGCAAATAAACGAGAACAGCGATCTTGATATTTGTGTAACAATGCAGACTCCCAATCCCTTTCTGTTGGCTCATATCAAGGAAGATTTAGAGAAAATCGTTTGCCGACGGGTTGATATTGTACGTGTTCGGAAGAAGATGAACCCTTTTTTGAAAAAGCGCATTGAACAGGAGAGCATTTATGTATGACAAAGAGGGGATTAAGCAATGACTTGAAATTGTACCCCATTTGTGCTACATTTAGTTTTTAAGATGCTCATTAAAAAGGTCAGCCATGAATAAATCCGCAACAGTCAGGGCCAGAATCGAGCCCCGGCTTAAAAACGATGCCGAAAAGCTTTTTAAAAAACTGGGCCTTACCGCCACGCAGGCAATTACCCTGTTTTATCACCAGGTTAAATTGCATAAAGGACTTCCCTTTGACGTTGCCGTGCCTGGTGATCTCACTGAAAAAACGTTTCAGGACACGGATAAAGGCCGTGATGTGGTTATCTGCAAAGATGCCGATGACATGTTTAAAAAGCTGGGTATTTAATGCGCACACCCGCGTATACGAAACAGTTTGAAAAAGATCTAAAACGTCTCAAGAAACGGGGTAAGAATCTTCAGAAGTTTAAAATTATTGCGGAAACCCTCATCTCGGGCAAACCCCTGGACTCACTTCATCGCGATCACAGACTTGTCGGCAATTACAAAGGACGCCGTGAGTGTCACGTGGAGGCCGACTGGCTCGTAATCTACAAAGCCGACAAAAAACAAATTATTTTTGAACGTACCGGTACTCACTCCGATTTATTCAAAAAATAACGAGCACATTTCCCTCCTTTGTATAAACAAACAGGTGCAGATCCCATCCTGAAGAGTTTTTTTGTTTCTTGATCAGTTAGTTGCATTTCAAAACCCGCGGCCTTTGGCCGTGCGAACCCCGCTGAATCGGAATCTTCGACCGAATGGTTTTGGCGGTTCGGGGAGAATAGGTTCGTAAGACGCTAGGCGCCTTCACCTTTTTGTCGTGTCACCTGTGGTGATAAGAGTTGCACATTTTGCACGCTCCAAAAAAAAGAGGCAAAAGAAAGTGCGCACTGCAACATGTCCAACCGTTGGCGGGATGCCCTCGCTTCACGATATCAGTCGGCAAACCAACAAACGCGCCCCTGAGGAACAGGGCTCAAACATGTCGACCCGTTCGGCTGAGCTCACGGTCGAAGCCTTATCTTTTCCTGAATGAGTTTATCCTGAGCGGAGCGTAGGGTTGCACGCGGCGGCATTGGAAGGGGAGAGAGAAAGCCCGTAACGAATCAACAGCAAAAGCTTTTATTAATCAATGCTGCATGCAGCTTTGTAATGCTTTTCAAGCACCTCTTTGAGGTGATTCCTAAAACCTCGTCCCAGGGCGATGAAAATTACTTGAAGGTTGTTCGATACCGTAAGGATTTTTATGCGGTAGCGAAAGGCAGAAAATTATTTTGACACTTGTCAGGTATTAATGTCACCCCGCAGGGATTACAACAGGGGTACAGCGTTAATGAATTGATGCGCTGTACTCCTTTTTTTATGTGCAAAAGCTGAAACAGTACATGAGATGTAAGCCTGTTAACCAGAGGCCTGACCGGTAGCCGTTGGAAACAGGCGTATGATACGGCAGCACTTGTCATGCGTTCCGGTGGTAAACATATCCCTGGAGGCGAATAGAGAATGGAAATGCTGCTCACACTATTAAAACAACGTGAAGGAGAACAACAATGAAAGATGAAAGTACAGTGGTTAAAAAGTCGAGTTTGCCGCAAAAAGTACAGGAACTGACGGACAAAGGCATTGTGGTGCTGGAACTGCTGGGTGAAGACGGTCAGAAATATTATTTCAGGAAACCGGGCCGCCAGGACCTGAACCGCTACCTGGCGGGTGTGCAAAAACAGAAGCTGGCACGAGCCACAACAGACCTGGTGTACGACATACTGGTGCACCCCAGCCGTGAAGAACTTGAACGGATGTTTGACGACAAACCGGCCCGTATGCTGGCACTCAATAATGCCATTCAGACCGAAATAGGGCTGAACGAGGATTTTGACGTAAAAAAGCTGTAGACCGGCACAGCGCAGAGATTGAGAGCAACTGGATCAGGCAGGCGGAAATGCTGGTGGAACACTATATCGGCAAACCTCCTGCCGATGATTTGAACGAGTTTGCCAGGCAGTATGCCGAAGTGCTCTGGCTGGAACAGCGGGAAATCGATGTTACGGCGGCGGCTATAGCAAAAGCTTTCAACGGAAGTTAGGAGGCTTTCGGAGAGTACCCATCTCCGGCGTTGCGCTCAATCTTTAGTCATTGTGACGTGCAAACAAGAGTAATGCAGCTCCCAACAAAAGTAAAGAATCAAAAAAGGCGGTGCGCCCTTCGGCTCAGCTCAGGATAAACAGGACGTACCCTACATGAAGAATCATACATTAAGGGAGAACTATATGAGTTTACCACATAGTACTATAACACCTATAACGGATACCAATCCAAGCGCGGTCCCGAGTTTGTGGAATGTGCGCTATACGGAAATAGATGAAAATTTTCAGGATATTGATGTAAGGCAGGAAGCCCTGGAAACCGATGTTGCCAACGCCCGGGGTGACAAACCCACGCTGGCCGATAAGGTAACGGACATTGTTTCGAGCGTTACCTCTCTTGACGCCCGCACCGGCGCCCTGGAGCTTGACAGCGCCATAGCCGTGAGCGAGGCGGTGAAGCTCGACTGGCTGTACCGTAATATGCGGTTTGCCACAGAGCTTTGGACTCCCAACTGGACCTTGTTGGATGATATAGAAATAACGGTAACCGAGGCAGTAGCAGGCTCGCAGCGGGTGGAAGTAAGTGACAAGAGTGACCTGGTTGAAGGAGAAGAATACGTGATATTCGACAACAATGCAGTCGAATCCGTTGTGGTTGGAACGATATTAACCGGGGCCGAAGCCTTTGAGGCAACCGTGCCGCTTTCCAACACCTTTACTAATGCAACGTTGAAGCGTTCAAGCTTTACAATTGAAAACGGCACAGGAACCGCAGAAGATGGAGATATGTATTTTTGCGGGCCTTTAAACCTTGGTAGTGATGATATAGACAAAGCTTTGATTATCCGCCGCGATGACAACGATACGGAACTGAAGTTGTACTACCAGGATGATACCCACACAACCTGGACGGAAGCACACTGGGAGTGGCGTCGTACTGTGGAAGGACAGACTGGTGTGATCGAAGTTGAATACCGTGTGCCGTCCAGGGACAATATGAACTTGAAGCTGGTGGCGGTTGCAGGAACAATCACGTCCCAGGTTGTTATTTATCATATGGTTGGCGTGCATGCCGATACCGCCCTGAAAGGCAACCATCACCCGCCGGAAAAGCCTGTTAATGATGAACCGGGAGATGGAGTGCAGAATATTAACGAGGTACCGACCCTGTCGATCGCGGGCTATAATTCAGTTGTGAGTTCAAACCAGTCGGGATTGCAGGTGCAGATTACCACAACCCAGAGTGATTATGCAAGTCCTGCATATGACTCTGAAGAAGTTGTGCCGGGGGGTACGTCCCATTCAGTGCCGGCGGGAAAACTGGCTGTGTCAACTACATATTACTGGCGCATGCGGGTTAAAGACGCAGATGGGGCCTGGTCCGACTGGTCGGATGAAACATCATTTCAAACAGCACAGTCATTTGCCTATATGGCGACGCCATTGAATCAAGGCCCAGTGGACGGTGCTGTAGACGTGCCTGAACAGCCGACATTGAGTTCCACTGTAGGGGTTCTAGTGAATTATCAGGCAAAGTCGCTCAATGATGGATCATCAAATTTGTGGCTACAGTCCGGGACGACTTCAACGGAATATTATTATACCGGACAGGATATCGGCGTTCAGCCGACAGAAGTTGAGGCTTCCGGTTCGGCATTGACAACCGGTACACTTGGCAGCCTTGCTGCGGGTGAGTGGGCCTGGGGCAATAATGATGATCTAGGCTATGAAACGATTTATGTCCATTTGGCCTCAGGTGATCCCGACGGCCTGTCGGCCGACACGATCACGTGTACGCCTATGCATGAGGCTTCAGAATGGCAAATTAGAAATACAGCGGGTACGTATGATGAGCCGGAGTATAGTTCCGGTGAGGTTGCAGACTTGACAGCACATATTGTTCCACCCGGAAAATTGCAAGAGGGTGAAACGGATTATTATTACCGGGTAAGGCATAAAGGGACATATGTAGGCTGGTTGGATTGGTCAGCAGAGACCAAATTTACCACTAAAGAAGTGTTTGCAAATATCATCGGTATTGCACTGGTGCATGAAGGAGGTGGAGGCGGTACATGGCAGCGGGTTGACAAGGATGGCAGTAACAAGACGACCAATGAAGCGTTTTTTAATAATCACCCGGTGTGGGGTGGCATAGTGGATGTAGAAATTGCCTCGCAAAAAATGGTTAAAATTCCAAAGTTCTACTTCAAAAAAGACGCCGCACCTACCGGTTCAGACCAGGCCGGTAAAACATGCTGGTGGATATCTGATATGCCGGCAGACGGTTTTGTTGTGTATCCGGCTTTTTTGGATGAGGGCACGGAAATTGATTGCTTCTACGTGGGTAAATATGAAAATTACGAGGCAAGCTCTAGTCCGCTTATGTTTGGATCGGACATAAATAAGGCCCCCAAAACCTCGCTTTCTTTGGCCGATACTGAAGCCGCAATTCAGCAACGCAACGTTTCCGCCGGTACTGAAGGTTTTCATTTGCTGACAATCTACGAATTGGCAGCTATACAGTTACTGTTCCTGATTGAAAAGGGCACGCCGGATGTGGTTTCGGCTATTGCTCCGGGAAATCTGTACTCACATAGCGTAGCTATGACTGGAGCGACTTCAGCAATATATCGCGGTATTTCCGAGCTATGGGGTAATGTTTGGCACGCAATAAAAGGGATTCGCTGCACAGGTGATGATTATATGGAAATTCTTAAACCAGGCGGAACTATGAATGAATTTGTAAGCACAAATATCAAGTGTATGCAAAACAATGGATACACGGTTTCGATTCTGGAAAGTCAAGGCCAGGATTTTGATTTCAATTATTTATTTATGCCCGCTTCCATCGGTGCAGCTTTTTCGACGGGCACATTAGCGGATTGTTATAACTACATAAATGGAAGCTCTTATTTGTTTTTAGCTCATGGCGGTAATTCAAGTACAGGCAATGACCAGGGGGGCATTTTTGCTCTATTATTTGATGCAACATCTGTAGCGGATTATACAGGAAGTCGAATGGCAAAATACTAGAAATTATATATAAAGAAGGGAGAATATAATGCTGTTAGGAATAAACATACATATTCCGGTGATAGCCGGTCTTGGGCTGGGAGAGTTTAATCACACGCTGGAGAACAGTGCAACTTCCAGAAGAGTAAAGGTTTTTAAAGTGCCTGAAGCCGTGAGTGTTGACAGGTATTTTGTAAGTGCAACTGAGTATGGTGCGGTGGAGGTTGTGCCTCCGTCACGGGTGAAAAACACGGTGTTGCTGGTGGACTTTGATCTTGATCCCGACAACCGTGTGACAAAGCGGTATATTCATCCGGAGGTTGGAAAAGCCATGCTGAGTTAATCTGCAAGATGTATGCGCTTTAAGCCCTTCTGGCCCCGTGGTACAGCCCCTGGTTGGAAGGGTTTTTTTGTAATTACTTTTAGAATTGAATCGTCCTGTATATGATTAATTCATCAGTATTTAAGAGATAATTTGCTGATGTTGATGTTTGCATAGATGAAAGAGTGGAAATACTTATTGACTTGTCTTTGTTAGAGTGAGCAGCACACGTGTTGTGAGCTGAAGTTTTTTTGATCTTTTATATTTTTAAATCGTTATCGGTTATTAACCGGTTTGATTAAAAATAATAGTGCAACAGGTTTAAAACCGGTACCGGCTTCAAGCCGGTGGCACTTTTTTTGATGAAAAACGTAACGTGCAGGTGGTTTTGTTTTGACTTTGTATGTGTACTAATGTATTCTTGTCGACGTAGTACAAAATACCCAAGGGGCTCAAGAGTATTTTCACATTTATGTTTCACCAATATTGCGATTGTTTTTCACCAGCAGAACTAATGTTGCGCAGGAAAACAATCTGAATTGAGTGCAGTCTGCACATGCAATTTGTATCGGCCAGGCTGGTAATATATCTGCACCTGCAACGCGGTGAGGTGCAGGATGTAATCTGCTTAATGCATACTGGTCGGCCATCTTAAATCCATTGTTGCGACCGTGTAACATGATGTGAAAAGGATCTCTTCGAATAAGTATAAGGCCAATCCGATCATCTCAAAAAAGGGGCGAAATAATCTCATATAAATGATCGAATTTTTTTACAGGCAGCATGGATCCTGCGATTCGCGATTTGAGGTGCTGGATTTCAGCTAGTTCTTCAAAAATCGCAGGATGATAAGCTTGTTTGCTTAATTGGATAGATTTGGAAATTTTCATTTTTTTTTTGGCTGAATCAACTCACTTGTAAGGAGGAATCGTGAAGAAAATTGTAGTTTTGATGAATGTGACAATAATGTTGTGTGTGTGGAGGCACTGCTTTAGCCGGGCTGCAGTTGAACGCAGGATATCAGAACTCCTTAGCCTTGAAGTTGGACGGTACTGTAATGTCGGTTGGTTCAAATGAAGCGGGTCAACGCAATGTCGGCAGTTGGACTGATATTACTGCAATTGCAGGGGGAGCGTACCATAGTGTTGGTCTGAAATCAGACGGTACAGTAGTAGCAGTCGGTGCAGTAGAAGATCCAATGAGTACTTATGATTTTGGTCAATTAAATGTTGGAAGTTGGTCGGATATTATTGCAATTGCAACCCATGGTATCCATACTGCGGGTCTGAAGTCGGATGGAACTGTTGTGGCGGTTGGTTATAATTACAATGGACAACGTAATGTGGAAAGCTGGTCGGATATTGCGCAGATTGCGATGGGGCATAGACATACTGTCGGCTTGAAATCGGATGGTACGGTTGTGGCTACGGGGGATAATTATTACGGTCAAAGCGATGTTGAAAGCTGGACGGATATTGTGTACATAGCAGCTAATGGTGACCATACTCTCGGCCTGAAAAATGACGGTACGGTAGTGGCTGTCGGTAGCAACTCTGGTGGAAAATGTAATGTAGGCAGTTGGGATTTTGACAACAATGCCGATGATGATTCAGATGGTATAGGTGATGACGGGGACGGGAGCGGTATAATTTTTGACAATCCCTGCACCGGGGGCGACACAGTATCCTGCGATGACAACTGCCCAAATGTTTCTAACCCGGATCAGGCTGATCATGACAATGACGGCATTGGAGATGCATGTGGTGATAACCCTGATATTGATAATGATGGTTTATATAATGACGTTGATAACTGTCCGGAGGATTACAACCCCAACCAGCATGATGCAGACGGCAACGGTGAAGGCGACCTGTGCGACTATTACGGATTTGTGCAGGGCATGCACCAGAAGCTTGAGGACTGCTCATGCGGATCTACTACCACCACAACGGTAAACCCCACCCTGATAGAGCTTTCCGCTCTTGAAGCAAAACCCCATAACGCGAAGGTTTCGGTATCATGGAGCACCGACTCAGAAATCGACAATGTTGGGTTTAACATCTGGCGGGCCGAAGGTTTCCGGCGCATTAGTGACGACATGATACCGGGCGAGGGCGGCAGCACCTTTGGAGCGGCCTACGAGTTTATCGACAACATGGTTTTTAACGGCAAGCGCTACTGGTATCTGCTTGAGGACGTTGACACCGAAGGTATCAGCATGTTTTACGGCCCCGTTAAGGCAGTGCCGCGAAAAATCTACGGGGTGTTTGAATAGAAATTTAAATTAGGGTGGAACAGGGCGGTACGCAAGTACCGCTCTGTTTTTCATTTGGATGTATCTGCAGGAGGCGTTGAAATGGTAGCAAAATAAACCACTCTAACGATTAAGGGGGAAGGGGCATGAGAATGAAAGGGATTACGTGCATCATTTATGCAGTCTGTTTTTTGTTTTCGGCCAGTGGGTGTGCACCCCTATTTAAGGGATCAACGGAAACAGTCAGTTTTGATTCGGAACTGAAGGGCGCAAAAGTATATATAAATGGTAATAACCCGGGCAGGACTCCCTTTGAAACGGAGTTGATGTCAGACAAGGAACATGTCTGCGAATTTGACAAGGAGGGCTTTGAAAAAAGAACAATTGTTATTAACAACTCGACCAGCGGAGTATTCCTATTGTGCCTTAACGTATTAATATACTCAGTTTGATTTTAATTAATTAAAAGGAGGGTAAGATATGCAATGTCCAAAATGCGGTCTTGAAAATTCGGACACCGATACGATCTGCGGGTGCGGATATGATTTTAAAAAAGGAGATGGGGAAGATCCTAAAGAAAAACTTAGACAGTTAAGGCCTTATCTATCTATCTGGAGAAAGCCGCGGGCAACCATACAGCAGATTATCGATGTGGATCCGAGACATAAGTTTCATCAGCTTGTGTTGTTCAGCGCATTTCTAGGCGCGATTAATATGGCAATGGAACAAATTGATAAAGGGGTATCCGAAGTGATTGAGGGGCTTCTTTTCGGGATTATCCTCGCACCAATTATTTTGTATCTGGTTGTGTATGTAGGTGCAGTAATTTTGAAATGGGCCGGAAGGCTGATTGGTGGTGCCGGTACGGAACAAAATATTCGGTATGCATTGATATGGGCTGTTTTGACTTCGCAGATTGCATCGCTTATTTTTAACCCTGCATATATATTGTTTGAGGTATTTGATTCCACAAGTGAAATAATCAATCTGACTGTTCAAGTATTCGCAGCAGTGTTAGGCATTGTAGGGATCGTTATGTATCTATGGTCAATGGTGATAGGTCTGAAAATCCTGGGGCAGGTTCAGGGTTTTTCGGCATGGAAGGCGTTAATGAATTACCTTGTTATTATCGCAGCGATAGTAATACCCTTTGTTGTTTTGGCCATTGCGATACCGAATTTGATTAAATGATGCAGGTTATTTATAGGCATGCTTATTCGAATGCGCAGGTTCATGATGCATTGATATGAAGAGCCGGCGAAGAACGTAATGCGAATTAAAAAAATGACCTTCAGTTTGAAAAGGAGTCAGAGTGCTATGAAAAAATACAGTGTAGTAATTGTTTCCGTTTTGCTTATGTTTGTTCTGTCGGGAATGAGTAATGCAAAAGCAGAGCAGAACAGTCAGTTGAATGAAATTAGTGGTGCATACCAAAACTTGATGCTGAATTATTATATTTTAAAGGGTATTGATAATTTGTACCCAGATCTTTCAGGTAAAGTTCAAAAGGCACGGCAGAGCCTTAAGAACACGTTCGGTAAGGCTGAAAACAAAATGAAAGATATTATAAAATCAGCTTACAAAGAAAAATTTAAAACCTATTATGTAAATTATGAAAAAGAAGTTTTAAACACAATAACAAAGGAAGAGCTCAATCATAAGGATGCAATTGATTATATCAATGACGTGGTAACGAATTGCGCAAACAGGAGAATAGATTTTTCTGGTGTTGAGGTTGCTCTGGCTTATCAGTACTGGGACAATCCGTCGGAAGAAATGCAAAAAGGTTTTATTAATGAATACAAGTCTATTGGTAATCGCCGTACTAAGGGAATTGATTTGATTTTAGATCTTCCTAGAAGTTGGTTTTTGAATGATCAAGATGCAAAAGGAAATATTTTATTGCTGAAGAGCAATTACGCCCGATGGCCAGCTGGCGGAGTTATTACCAGTGTTGAGTTTTTTGATCATTTAAGTGGCGACCAAAAGGCAAAAAAAATGAAACATCTGGGTACGGATAAAGGTGCCAAAGACTTTGCTGACGATCTTTTTGCCGACGGAAAACTTAAGGCTGCGACTTATGGTCATGGGTTGCAAAATGTTCGTATTATTGACGTGAAACGTTTCAAACGTAACTACAGGCATAGCGCACTTGTTACGTGTATTGGCGATAAAATCAGTGGTGGAAAAAAGAGGCCACACTATCAGAGACTCTATCATGTTCTTTGTGATAACCATTTGATTATCTTTGTTTGCGAGGCTGAATTACCATCAGACAAAGAGGCGCAAACAAAGGTGATTCTCCAATGGAGGCCGCTCTTTGAGGCTATGGAAAAAAGCCTGCTTGTGCGCTATAGGCCGGAAGAAACTACAGATGAGCAAATTAATGATATTAAGCGCATGAAGATGACAAGCAAAGCATATGGATTCGTAATAGAGTGTGAAATGTATCTTGCACGTATAAAGAAAGAATATCCAGGTCTTGCCAACAGTGTGTTGATAGCAAATAAGGCAATAAATGATTCGTATGGTAAAGCGATAGTAAATATTGAGAAAGAAATGGAACACTTATACAAAGAGGAGAGTTTTAGGCAGGCTATAGAAGAAAAATTGAGTTCGACTGTTAATGCAAAACTGTTTACCAGTGAAACTGCTGCTGACTTAATTAATAGGATAATGGAATACGCAAACGGACAGATAGATACAGATGTTCTCGGGATGCTTTTGGCATATCAATTTATGGATAGTCCTGCCGATGAATTAGAAGTATGGAATAATAATATATTCAGCACAAAAGGGCTTAAAAATGCTAATGGATTGGATGTCCAGGTTGAGTACCCGCAAAGCTGGTTTGCTGATGAAAATAAAAACGGAAACCTTGCTGGACGGTTTAATGACCAATACAGCTATGGGTCGGTTTTTGCCATACTGGATATAAACGATTTACGGGAGGACAAAAAAAATAACAAGCTTGATGACGAGAATAATGACATAAAATCATTTGAAGAATGTAAAAAGCTTGCTGCCGAATATTTTTCCAGTAGCTCATACAAAAATGTAGTAAATACCCTGGGGTTGGTTAATTTCACAGTACTCAAAGAAAAGAAAATGGAGATTGACGGTTGGCCCGCAGCCATGATTGAGGTTATAGGAGATGATAAAGGAAAAGAGTCTCAAAAGAAAATATTTATACGTCAATATACTATAAAGAATACCCACCATAAAATTGAGTTGCAATTTTTTATTGATATGAAGCCCGGGGAAAGTGTAGCCGACCTGAAAGTCCGGGCTGGAAAATATATTCCGATTTTTGAACATATGGCAAAAACCATGAAGATTCATGATGCAACTTGAAAGGTGATTTTACAAAGGGGTCAGTATGTTTCGTACAATAACAGCAATATTTTTTTTCTGTATACTGCTTTCGGGTTGTAGCGGATTTCAGCTCAGTCTGCTCAGGCCCCAGGGGCAGCTGCAACAAAGGCTGCCCCATCTTGAGTTCCTGGTTGATACAGGCAGTATCCTGGCAGCGTATTCGCTGGGGCGCACCACTTCGCATGTATCACGTTTTGGGACCTCAGACAGAATATATAAAAAACGGCGTTCCTACGGTATACGTTCTTCATACTCAAAAAAGACCACGCAGAAATTTCTTGATAAAAGGGTACAGGACGCCATTACCATATTTCAGCGGGAAATAGAGCAAAATATCTGTGAGCCCCCTTTTGACGGCGCAAAGGGGTATGCGGTGTGCCGCATAGCAGGCTGCAACAGAACGACAAACTGGGGCTGGTATGTCCCAACCGCCTGTACTGCAACGATATCTCTATTGTTTGGTGTACCCATGTTATCGCAATCAGTGGAAGTCGATGTGGCCCTGGATATTTACAGCAAGGACGAGAAGCTGATCGGTACCTACTCGGGCCTTGGACATGATACGGCATACGCCACTTTGTACTGGGGCTGTAATCCGCTGGATGTACAGTTCTATGATAGCGACAGCAGCATGTCCCGAACCGCAAGCGCAAGGGCTCTTCAGGCAGCGCTTACAGACATTAAGTCTCAAATCCAACGAGACGCGCCGATGCTTTCGCGTATATTGCAGTTATAATCCTATGCCATCTGTTTTATCAATCGGCAATAACTATATCCGGCGAGGCCGAAGAAGATACGGCCGGGGAAGAGGCTGAATCCGGGGAGTAATACAGCAGAAAGTACGTATGCAATAAACAGGGCCGCGCCGGGCAGTGTTCAGTCTTCCCGGGGCGGCCCTTTGTTGTTTCGGCTACGTCAGGGATATCTCCCGGCCCTGGTTTGTTTCCTGTTGCGCGGCAATCTCCGCCGGGGCGGCCGATTTCTGCACCATATCGATATCGGCATCCGAGAATATTCGGTCGATATTCAGGATGATGATAAACCGACCGTTATGGTTGCCTATGCCGCGAATGTACTCGGTGTTCCAGCGGGTGCCGATTTTCGGCGCCGGTTCAATGCTTTCAGGCTTAATCTCAAGCACCTCATGCACCGAGTCGACCAGGCATCCCACAACCTGATCGTCATCCTGAAGGGAGAGCTCAACCAGGATAATGCAGGAGTTGACGGTCTGTTCCTTTTGATCGATGCCGAATTTCATCCGCATGTCGATAACCGGTACCACGCTGCCCCGCACATTTATCACCCCGATCATATACTCCAGGGCATGGGGCACTTTGGTTACGTTTATAAAGTCGAGTACTTCGCGTGATTTATTAACCTCAATGGCGAAGTTTTCTCCGTCGAGGGTAAAGGAAAGATACGAAGATGTTGTGGTAATGCCTGCTACTGCCATAGAAGCACCTCCCGGGAGGATGTTGAGGAGTGCTTATCTCCTTGTGTTGCACTCACTTGATTTGGGACCATCGCCTCGTTACTCAGAGATTCGTGCGCCCTGTATCTGAACATTCTCCTCAAGCCGCATGTTTTAACGTTTCTTTTATATGAAAAACGCTACATCCGGACGGAAACCGGATGCCCGGTTCCCGTCCGGAACGTTTGAACGCTTACATTAATACTGTTCGAACTCGTCATCCCTTACTGTATGGCCGTTGCCGTCGTTCCGGCCCATGTCGAGTGCAACGCCGGAACTCTTCTCTTCCACCGGTTTTTCTGCCGGTGCCTCAAAAGGCATTGCAGCAGCGGGCTTAGGAGGAGGGGGAGCAGTTGCGGCAGTGATGCTTTTCCGGGGCCGGTGCCGCAACTGCTCATGGGTGACTGTTTGTTCTCCTGTATTAAAAAATGTGATAACCTGCTGAAGCCGGCGGGACTGGTCGGTCATTTCACCGGCTCCCGATGCCATTTCTTCGGCATTGGAAGACATGCTTTCGGAGCTGGACGACATTTCTTCTGAAGCCGAAGCATTTTGCTGAATAACCTGATCCAGTTGCTGGATGGCCTTGTTTATCTGATCGGCACCGGTATTCTGCTCGGTGCAGGCGGCGCTGATTTCCTGTACCAGATCGGCTGTTTTACGAATGTCGGGAACAATTTTTTCGAGTAGATCTCCGGCCTTCTCGGCCACCATAACACTGTTGTTGGAGAGGGTGTTTATTTCACCGGCGGCCGTCTGGCTGCGTTCGGCAAGTTTTCTGACCTCTGAGGCCACCACGGCAAACCCCTTGCCTGCTTCACCGGCCCGGGCCGCTTCAATGGCGGCATTGAGGGCCAGAAGGTTTGTCTGGCGGGCGATTTCCTCGATAATGGATATCTTGCCTGCAATCTCCTTCATTGCCGTAACGGTTTCACTGACGGCAATACCGCCCTCCTGGGCGTCTTCAGCGGTTTGCAGGGCGATTTTTTCGGTTTGCAGGGCGTTGTCGGCGTTTTGTTTGATGTTTGCGCTCATCTGCTCCATTGAACTGGAGGCCTCCTCGGCGGCGGCGGCCTGTTCTGTTGCGCCCTGGGACATCTGTTCGGCTGTAGCGCTCATTTCCTCGCTGGTTGAAGACACATTGTCGGCCGCTTCCTTAACGTCCTCGGCCATTACAAACACCTGGTCGGCTCCGCCGCGCACACTGGTGATAACTTCGCGCAGCTTCTGCGCCATTTCGGTCATGGAGCGGGCCAGCACGCCTATTTCATCCTTCTGGTCAAGGTCAATGGTGGCCGTAAGGTCTCCCCCGGCCATTTTATTGGCAAAGTCAACTCCCTTGACAATCGGCCGGGTAATGCCGATTGTTATAACACCGGCCAGGAACAAACCGACAACCAGGGCCACAACAGCAACGATGCTCACGTTGCGGCGGGTACCCTGGGCAGAGGCCAGCATGGCGGCGTCGGTCATAATGCTTTCCCGTGCAGTTTCCCTGATTTCATCAAGCAGTTGCTGCACCTGTTTCAGGGCAGGCTGTGTTGTTTCGGCGTAGATTTTATTTGCCTTGTGCATTCCGGCAACCTGATTATCGCTCCAGATTAAAATATTGTCGATGGCGTCGAGGGTTTTATACGCAAGCGGTTTTGTGTTTTCCATATAATATGGCGCAGCTTCACTACGTTTGCCCTCATCAAGCAGGGCCTGGATGTGACGCGCGCTTTCGTGAAGCTTTGTGTGCGGCTCTTCTACTTTGGCAATCTCAGCCGCAAATGCCGGATTGTTGCGTTTTAATTCTGCGACCTCTTTGGAGTAAAGCCATTTTCCAAAGCTGCACCGGCGGGGGTCCATTTCGGCATTTATTTTGGTGATGGAATGATCCACAAAGACATCTTTAACCCTGTGAGCCCAGGCCAGGTGGTCGGTCTCTTTTTCGCGCAGAAAATTGCCCAACTCCGTATCTGCCTGGCGGAACACCTGAGCGATGTCCACGGCCGATTCATGGAGATTCCGGTGCGGGGTTTCAATCTTTGCGAGCAGCGGCTTCAGTTCGGGCACCTGCTGTTCGGCCTGTTTGCGCTCGGGGCCGTAATACCACTCGCCGAAGGAGCATTTATGGCGGTCGGTCTGCACGTTCAATGTAGTTACCGTGCTGTCGGTAAGCAGGGCATTAACCTGGTTGGCCCAGTTCAGGTGGTCTACCTCACGCTGGGCCAGCAGACCATCCAGTTTATTGCCGCTGATGACCTCTTTGGCATTGTCCACAATGGTTCCTACGCCGGTGTAGGTGAGCAGGCCGGTTATGCTCAACAGCACAAGCACGATACCGAAACCGGTTCCGAGCTTTTGCCCGATTTTTAGATTTTTCCAGTTCATGGAAGTGCCTCCATTTGTATGAATTGCTGTAGATACGATACGCTGTATATGTGTTTTCCTATCGCAAAGGGTGTGCCATGTTTGAAAAAAAACATAATAATTAAAAATTGATGTTATATCAGTGAATTATGTAAGGCAGGTAATGGTTTTTACTTATGGTGTATCGAGTAAGAGCACAGACAGTCCGATGTGTGCGGACTGTGTCCCATGGTGCAGGACAGGTTGGGACGGTTGAAAAAGGATATTCACCATTTCAGAGTACGCATTAATCCGTATTACCCAACAGGCTACCTGCTGAGTCGCAGACCGTGTTTTTTTAACTGGCCGTATAGGTAGGATCGGCCGAGGCCTGAGATCGCGCACGCTTTGCGGATGTCGCCGTCGGCAAGTGCGATGAGCCGACGAAAATATTTGTACTCTATTTTCAACAGTTCAGCCGAGCGCATTTCCTTGAACAGGGGCATGGTTTCAGGCGGCGCGACCTCCCCGGAAGAGGAGACAGGGGCTGAACCGTTATCGTCTTTCGGCTGTGCGCCGAGGGATGTGCGAACCTGGTGGATGCGGATATTGTCGGGCAGGTGCAGAGGCACAAGCTGTGAATCGTTGCCGGCGGCTGCAAGGGCACGCTCGAGGGTGTTGAACAGTTCGCGTACATTGCCGGGCCAGGTATACACGCACAGGGACTTGAAAAAATCAGGGGTGATGCTTTTGGGCGGTACCTCCGCCTGCCTGTATATGCGGGCCACATATTCCCGGGTAAGTTCCCGTATGTCCTCCGGACGCTGGTTCAGCGGCGGGATTGCTATGGTTACCTGCTGCAGGCGGTAGAGAAGGTCTTTGCGGAAGGTACCCTCTGCAGCCATGTGTTCGAGATTGCGGTTGGTGGCGGCAACCAGCCGAAAATCGCTGACCACCTCACGGTGTGACCCAACGGGCCTGAAGCGGCGCTCCTGCAATACCCGTAAAAAAACCTTTTGAACCTTTAAGGGGAGTTCGCCGACTTCGTCAAGAAAGAGGGTGCCGCGGTGGGCCAGTTTAACCAGTCCGGTTTTGTCCCGGTCCGCCCCGGTAAAAGCGCCTTTGACGTTGCCGAACAGCAGGCTTTCAATAAGCGATCCCGGTATTGCAGCACAATCGACAATGATGAAGTCGTTGTCTTTGCGGGCGCTGTTATCGTGAATCGTGCGGGCGAACAGTTCTTTACCAGAACCGGTTTCACCCTGTATTAAAACGGTTGCCTCACTTTCCGCAGCGTCGGCCACCAGATCCAGGCAGCTTGATATGGCCGGAGAGTTTCCGATGATGTTGTCGCGCTTGAGTGATGAATGGTCCTTGCGGGACGTTTTTGCGGTACGGTATTCCAGGGCACGGCTGACCTGCAGTACGATGTCCTGTTTTGAGAACGGCTTTTCCACATAATCCCAGGCCCCGTTCCGGATGGCAAGCTCGGCACCCTCGGGGTTGCCGAGGGACGTTATAATGATAATCTCGGGGGCGTCGGGAACATGCCGGATCTGCGGCACAAGATCGAGCCCGCTGCCGTCGGGCATGAGCACATCAAGCAGCACAACATCGTAGGAACCGATTGAAACCATGTTACGGCCTTTTTTCAGGGTATGGGCCGAACGGGCCGTATGACCCATGTGGGTTACAATGCGTTCCATGGTGTTGCACATCATCATGTCGTCGTCGATGATCAGAATGTCAGCCACGGTACTCTCCTTTTGTATCATCAAGAACAGACTGTATGGCTTCGGCCAGATCTTTTTTTGTAACGGGTTTCGGCAGCAGGGCGGCTATGCCCAGTTTTTTTGATAGCGTTGTATCCTCCGGCACAAAGTAGCCGGAACATATGATGACAGGAATATCAGGCCGGATTTCTTTCATGGCGGCGGCAAGTTCAAACCCGTTCATGTCGGGCATGGTTTTGTCTGTTATCACCAGGTCGAAGGCAGCGGGATCGCTCCTGAATACGGCCAGTGCGTTCTGGGGTGTCGTCTCGGTGGTAAGGGTATAGCCGAGGCGCGTCAACCTGCGTGATGCGGCATTGCCCACCTGGGCCTCATCGTCTATAAACAGGATACGGCCTTCGCCTCTGGGCAAGCCGTTTTTGGTATCGGGTGACTTTGCATTGCGGGAAACGGCCCGGGGTAAATATATCTTAAACGTGGTTCCCCGGCCCGGCGTGCTGCGTGCAATGATTTCCCCTTGCAGGCTTCTGACAATGCCCAGCACAACCGAAAGCCCCAGCCCGGTGCCTTCGCCCGGGTTTTTGGTGGTGAAGTAAGGATCGAAAATCTTTTTGATATTGTCGGGAGATATACCGCAGCCTGTATCGCTGACGGTCAGCACAAGGCAGGGGCCCGGCATATAGCCGGCGATTTTATCCGGTATGTTGCGGGCCTCGGTCAGGGTGACGGCCAGTGTGCCCCCGGCCTCCTGCATGGCTTGTGCCGAGTTGGTGCACAGGTTCATCAGCAACTGGTGGATCTGAATCGGGTCGCACAGTACCGCATCGGAAACGGCTTTGATGTTTTGCTTGATCTCAATGGAAGCCGGAAGGGTGGACCTGAGCATTTTGAGCGACTCATTTACCAGCGGCCCGAGGTGCAGCGGCATCAGCTCTTTTTCGGAGCGGCGGCTGAACAGCAGAATCTGCCGTATCAGCTCTTTGGCGCGATACGACGCGCCCAATACCTGGCGTATGCTGTAGAGCGTTTCAGAGCCGGGGAGGGCATCTTCAATTGCCATTTCGGCATTGGTGATGATGATGCCCAGTATGTTGTTGAAATCGTGGGCAATGCCCCCGGCCAACACCCCGATGGCTTCCATCTTCTGCAACTGGCGAATCTGTTCTTCCATGTTCAGCTCAACGGTAACGTCGCGCATGACCGCAACGAAATTGGTGACGGTTCCTCCGTTGGCGGTTACCGGAGAAATGGTGGCATGCTGGGTATAGTGGCTGCCGTCCTTTTTTGTGCTGGTGGTGTATCCTTTCCAGGTGCTGCCGACCTTGATGGTGCTCCAGAATTCGGCATGAAAAGGCCCATGGTTTTTTTCGGCCATGAGAAAACCGGGGTTTTTGCCGATGACTTCAGGCTGTTCGTAGCCGGTGATGTCGGTAAAGGCCGGATTGACATACTGTATGGCGCCGTTACGGTCGGTAATCATGACCGCTTCGTCGGACTGGTTGATGGCGGTGCAGAGGCGCTTCAGTTTGGCTTCGGCTTGTTTCTGCCGGGTGATGTCGCGGGAAAATTCAACCACCAGGCGCGGGCGGCCGTCCTCATACCGGGCGGCGACATTTGAGGTGGTCCAGCAGTTGATGGTCCGGTTGTCCCGGGTTATCATGTCCTGTTCAAGCTCGTGTATCATGCCGTCGGCAAAGGTTTGGGAAACAATACAGGGGTCGCAGACCGTGTCGCGCCGGCGAAACGCCCGGTAGCATTTTTGTCCCACAATGTCGTGGCCGAACTTTTCAAGGGTAGTGGTGCTGGCGAAGACGATGGTGTGGTTTTCGTCGATCATGCTCAGCTTGTCGGTCACGGCCCCTACCAGCCCGAACAGCTTGCCCTCGCTTTCACGCAGGGCAGTCTCAACCTTGAGACTTGCGGCCTGTTGCTCTTCGAGGCGGCTCACCTTACGTTGCAGATCTGCTATTTCCTGCAAAAGGTTTTCCCGGTCCATAGTCTCCCTTCACGTCTCGATACTTACACCTTTGCAAGGAGCATTCGGCATGAATGCGGGTATTCCTTCCCGTAATAATAATGTCTATCATTTGCATTACAAAAAAAATGCCAATAGGTGCTTGTACCGTGCTTGATTGTAACACGAAGCTAATACGACTAGTTACGGCTTTTTTTTCGGGTGTGTTTGAGCGGCAGGCAGGACTTTTTGTCTTGTTGGGCGGGACAAGTCCGTTAAAAGTGGACTGATATGTCCTGTCTTGGGGATATTTTTTAAGAAGGCAGTGTTACAGGTGTGGGTTGTATGACATCTGTCTATAGGTTTAAATACTTATTTTTGAACTGTTAGATGCCTGTGCACTCGGCTGTATCGGTTTTTGCCTTTCAGTATATGTCCGTAACCGGGCACTTCGGCTATGCTCAGGGCAGGCGGAGAATTTCAATATATGAAAATATTGAGACGGAACGGGAGATACCGTTCCGTCTCAAACAATTCCGCCCATACCCAAGGCTGTTCTGGTGAAAGAAACACCCAATCAATATACAGCAAGGGGTTTGTGATATGGATCCTGCGAACAAGAGGCTGTGTCGTAATTAAAAACGTGAAAATGAAGGCTTTCATATTTGCCCCGTAAGCGATTATTTTAAATTTTAAATGATCGCATGGTTAGAAAAGACGGCTCCTAAACCGACAAAAATGAATTGTGACACAGCCTCCAAGTCGCAGGATGACCATTCTTTTATATACTCGTCCAGCATCGTAATTGATTGCCC
>JANQGV010000063.1 GCA_028282925.1 Thermodesulfobacteriota bacterium | reverse complement strand
GTTTCAGGAGGAAACAAGGGTCGACATGTTTGAGCCCCGTTTTTCAGGGGCGAGTTTGTTGACCCGCCGACTGAAATCGTGCCGCGAGGGTATCCCGCCGGGGGTGGGACAAGTTGCAGGGCGCCTTTTCTTTTGCCTCCTTTTCTTTGGGGCGAACAAAGAAAAGGAGGAGAAGGCGCGCAGCGTCTTATAACTTTTTCTTCACATATAAAAACTGCACATCACAGCATGAAATATTTAGATACATCTAAAACTCTGTACATCATATTCCTGGTGTTCTTCGCGCTTTCCGCCGCACATGCAGGTATTCCGCCTATCGAGGAACCCGACCCGGATGATCTGCCGGTGAATATTGCCGCCGATTCCATGAAATACGATCAGGACGGAAGCTGGCTGACTGCCAGGGGCAATGTAGAGATAGTCCAGGGCGAACGGATACTGAAAGCCGATTACATCCGCATCAATGTGGAAACCCAGGACACCGTGGCACGGGGCAATGTGCTCCTGATTGAAAAAGGCGACCGTATTGAATGCGACTCCTTTAACATCAACCTCGATACCCAGCTCGGCCATGTGAAAGAGGCCAAGCTGTTTATCAAGGAGCAGAACCTGCACATTGAAGGTAAAAACATTCAGCGCCTGGGCCTCAACACCTATAACATCAAAAAGGGTAAAATCACCACCTGTGACGGAAAATACCCGGCCTGGCGCATCGACGCCGGCAATATCGACATAACCTTTGAAGGCTATGCACAGGTAAAAAACAGCCTGCTGCGGCTCAAGGGCCTGCCGATAATGTATATGCCCTATGCGTTCTTCCCGGTGAAAACAAAACGCTCCAGCGGGTTCCTGTTTCCCGACATCAGCCACTCATCAAACGAGGGGTTCAAGTTCGACAACTCTTTTTTCTGGGCCATAACCGACAACACCGATGCGACCATATGGCTGGATTACGCTACCAAACGCGGCGTTGGAACCGGGCTTGAATACCGCTTCAGGCTTGCTGAGAACACCTGGGGCAAATTTTACGGCTATTTTATTGAAGAAGACAGTGAGTACTTCGACGACGAATACCGCCACCAGCGCGACCGCGACCGGAAACGCTACTATGTGAATTTCGAGGGCGAACACTACTTTGATCCGCAAATGTATGTGAAGGCCCAGGCATCCTATGTGAGCGACCGCGAAATGTACGGCGACTACCGCAGCGAGATAAAGCGCACCAAGAGCGCCACCCGCAAGGCAAGCCTGCGCTCCCGCGAGAAGGACGAATCGGTGCTGTTCTTCAACAAAAACTGGGATTTCCATAACCTGGTTCTCAACGTAAACACCTTTAAAAACCTTGTGCGGGGCGCGCCGGAAACGGTACAGAGGATGCCCCAGGTTGTGTACTCCAGCATGCGCCGCCGGATGGGCGCAACCGGCATGTTTTACCAGATGGACGCCTCGTATGATTACTTTTGGAGAGAAGAGGGCGAAAAGGGGCACCGTATCGACGTATTCCCGAAGATTTCTTTTCCGCGCATGTTCAACGGCTGGCTGCAATTTAACCCGGAACTGGGACTGCGGGGCATTTCCTATTATGATATCGATCGCGACGACGGAAAAGACACATCGCGGCTGTTTCCCAGCGTGCGGGCCGAGCTTTCGACCAGCTTCTACCGCGTCTACAACATGAATACCCGCTGGGTCAAAAAAGTGAAGCACTCCATCGAGCCCGGGGTTCTGTATGAGTATATTCCTTCGGAAGACCAGACAGACTTCCCCGAGTTTGACGAACAGGAACGCTTTTTCCAGAGACACTCCGTTACCTACTATCTGAAACACCGGTTTGCAGGCCTGCTGACCGATGTAACCGGAGACCTTGTTGAACGGGAAATCGGCTACTTTCTCATCGGCCAGACCTACAACCTCCGCGAACCCCGGGGCTTGTACTTGAAGGGCGACTATAAAGAACATTTTTCAGATATTTTCGGTGAGCTGCGGTTTGGTGTTTTTCCGGCACTGTATATCAAGGCCAAGGCCGCGTACAGCCCGGATGAAAACATGCTGCGGTACTACAATGTGCTGCTGAGCTGGAGCAACCTGCGGGGCGACTATATCCAGTTCCAGTACCGCCATTACCGCAAAAACTATGAAATTTTCGATGTCCGGGGTAACCTGAAGCTGACCCACACGCTGTCCTTCTTCTTCGATGCCCGTTACGACGGCCTCCACGACGAAGATCTTGATACCGAATTCGGCTTTGAATATAATTCCCAGTGCTGGGGTCACTCTGTATGGGTTGAAACCAGCGGCGGAACCGGCGGCCGTGAATCGGACGTAAGCTTCCATTATTCTTTTAACCTGAAAGGATTGGGAGAAAGCTTCAAATGAGCGAGCAAGTCTTTCTCATAGATTTACGCACCACCGTCGAAAAAAACATGGACCGGAAAATCACCGGGCTCCTGAAAGCCGCCGGCATGCAGGAGGTGATCAATCCGTCCGATCTTGTGGCGGTAAAGCTGCACTTCGGCGAACAGGGCAATACCGCCTTTATCCGGCCCATCTTCATCCGGTCGATTGTGGAGGCAATAGTCGCTTGTGAAGGCAAACCGTTCCTGACCGACACCAACACCCTCTACCGCGGTGAGCGGGATCAGGCTGTAAACCACATTATGACGGCTCTGACCCACGGTTTCAACACCACCACGGTGCCTGCTCCGGTTATTATTGCCGACGGGCTGCGTGGTATTGATGATGTGAAAGTGCCGGTTGAAGGCAAACACTTTTCCGAGGTGTCCATCGCCTCGACGATTTTGCAGGCCGATTCTCTCATCTGTGTTTCGCATTTTAAAGGCCATGAACTGACCGGATTCGGCGGGGCGCTTAAAAACCTCGGCATGGGATGCGCCTCGCGTGAAGGCAAGATGAAACAGCACTGTACTATCTCTCCTGACGTGGACCAGGACATCTGTACCGGCTGCGGCAAATGCATTTCCTGGTGTCCGGCAGATGCCATAACCCTTGCTGAGGGCACATCCGCCATCAGTAAGGACACCTGCATCGGCTGTGCCGAATGCATTACGGTTTGCCCGGTACAGGCCGTTAAGATTAACTGGGATGAAAGCACGTCTGAATTCCAGGAAAAACTGGCGGAGTATGCCGGCGGCGTTGCCAAAAGCATGCAGGACAAGTGCTTTTACATTACCTTTCTCAACAATATCAGCCCGGCCTGTGACTGCTACGGCCATGCCGACCATCCGATTGTGGCCGATATCGGTATTCTGGCCTCCCGCGATCCGGTGGCCATTGATCAGGCTGCTGCCGATCTCGTCAACCGGCAGCCCGGTTTCAGCGGCAGCGCATTGACGTGTAACCATTCGGAAGGGCAAGATAAATTCAGAGGCATCTACCCCGAAGTCAACTGGGAAATTCAGCTTGAATACGCCCAAACGTACGGAATCGGCACCCGTTCATATACCCTTGTTTCCTGTTGATTCACTCTCATTCCGTATAAATCAACCCTCGTTTTCGCCGATTTCATTAAAGAATTCATCAGCTTATGTCGAAAAAACAGTGTATGGAAAACAAGGAAAATAAAATACTTATCATTGATGACAATCAAGTCATCCGCAAGCTGGCCTCGAATCTTCTGTCCAAGAGAAATTATCGCGTTGAACTGGCGCAAACCGGTAAACAGGGCATAGAGATGGCCCGCGACCTTGCACCCCAGGTGATTCTTCTCGATGTGATGATGCCCGAGATGGATGGTTACGAAGTATGTAAACGCCTGAAAGCAGATGATTTGACCAAGGACATCCCCATCATAATGGTTACCAGCAAAACCGATTCCATCGACAAAATCAAGGGTCTTGAAATCGGGGCCGCCGACTATGTTACCAAGCCGTTTGACCATGGCGAACTACAGGCCCGGGTTGCGACCCAGGTAAAGATGAAAAACCTGCTGGATGAACTTGAAGAAAAAAACACCATCCTGGAAGAGCTGATCAAAAAAGACGGCCTCACGAATCTGTATAACCACCGCTATTTTCATGAACGCATTTCTGAAGAGTACAACCGTGCGATGCGATACTCATATCCCCTGAGCTGTATCCTGATGGATATTGATCACTTTAAAAAAGTAAATGATACCTATGGCCATCAGGCCGGTGATGTTATTTTGAAAACCCTTGCAAAAATCATTACCAAAAATATCCGCCAGGTCGACATAGCAGCCCGGTACGGTGGTGAAGAATTTGCGCTGATACTTCCGCATACCTATATCGAAAAGTCGGTTGTCATGGCCGAGCGCATACGTGAGCAGGTTGAAGGAACCACCTTTTACTTCAATGATATCACCATAAAGGCCACCATCAGTATGGGGCTGGCCTGCTTCCCCGAAAACAAACCTGCATCCTATACCGAGTTGATCCGTTTTGCCGACGAGTCGCTGTACGTTGCCAAAGAAAGCGGCAGAAACCGGGTTAAAACCTGTCTCACGTCACAGACATCCGCTTCATGATCGTTGATGCCATGCGGGCCGTGATTTTCGAATTAATCAGGAAATGGAATATCGGGCGAATGTCTTCACAATGACCGGGGAGCAAGGCACTGACCAATGGATATTATGTATCGGTCAGTTCCAGAAATTCTTCTTCGCTGAGAATTGCAAGGCCCAGTTTCCGGGCCTTTTCATATTTTGACCCGGGACTGTCACCCACAACTACATAATCGGTTTTTTTGGTTACGCTGGAGGTAACACTTCCACCCTGCGATTCTACAATACGCGCGGCATCATCACGTTTGAACTTCGTCAGGGTGCCGGTAAACACAAATTTCTTGCCTGCAAGCTCGGTGGATTGCCCGGTATCGGCCTCGGACGTCATGACAATACCCGCCTCAGCGAGCATTTGAATCACTTCACGATTGATTTCATCACTGAAAAAAGCGCTTACGCTGTCTGCTACCTCGGGCCCGACATCATGAATCTCAAGCAAATCGTCACGGGTTACCGTGTACAACTGCTCAATAGAGGTATAGTTTCTGGCTATCAGCTTTGCCGTCTGTTCACCGGCATAGCGTATTCCCAGTCCGAACAGCAGGCGTGGAAGTCCTGCCTGTTTACTTTTTTCAAGGGCGTCCATGATATTGTCGGCCGACTTTGCGGCCATACGATCGAGGGATTTCCACTGCGAGTGGGTGAGGCCGTACAGGTCGGCAGGCGTCCTCACCAGGCCCTTGTCAACAACCTGCTCGACCAGTTTGTCTCCCAGGCCCTCGATATCCATAGCCCTGCGGGAAGCAAAATGCTTTATGCTCTCCTTGACCTGAGCGGCACATTGACGGTTTGTACAGCGCGACACAGCTTCATCTTCGGACCTGGCAACCGGCGCTGAGCAGACGGGGCATATATCAGGAATGCGGTACGAGCGTTCCTGCCCGGTTCTTTTTGAAGTAATCACCTTGACCACTTCAGGTATGACATCGCCGGCACGCTGGACTATCACTGTATCACCGATCCGAATATCTTTTCGATCGATTTCATCCTGGTTATGCAATGTAGCGCTTTTAAGAACGACCCCGGCAACCTGCACCGGTTCAAGGTCTGCGACCGGTGTCAGTGCTCCGGTACGGCCGACTTGTACGGAAATGCCTTTAATAGTGGTTGTTTCCTGAACCGGTTCGAATTTGTAGGCAATGGCCCAGCGAGGACTCCTGGCGACGGTACCCAACTCATCCTGCAGATCAAGACGGTTTACTTTTATGACGGCCCCGTCTATTTCGTAGGGCAGGTCATGGCGGCCTGTTTCAAATTGCTTACAGGCTGCTATAGCGTCCTGTATTGTTTTACAAACAGTGCGCTCTTTGTTTATTTTCAGGCCGAGAGCTGAAAAAGCTTTTAAAATTGCATCATGGGAGTAGAGACCTAGGGTGCTGTCGGTTCCGTATGCGTAAAAAAGCGCGTCGAGGGGGCGCCGGGCTGTGATACGGGAATCGAGTTGGCGTACCGACCCGGCTGCTGCATTGCGGGGGTTTGCAAAGGGAGCCTCACCGCTGTCAAGGCGGGCATTATTCAATTCCTGAAAATCTTTCCGGCTGATAATAACTTCGCCGCGCACTTCAAAGCGCTCAGGCAGCGTGATTTCTTCCGACGGAAAAAGTTTCAGGGGAATGGAATGAATCGTTTTGAGGTTTTGCGTAATATTCTCGCCCTGGAATCCGTCACCACGGGTCGATCCGATTGTAAATACGCCCTGTTCATACACAATTTCAATGGCAAGGCCGTCCAGTTTAGGCTCAACCACATACTCGATATCTTCTTCCGTTTCCAGCATGTTTTTTATGCGCTTGTCGAAATCAAGTACTTCCTGCTCATCCATGGCATTGGACAGCGACAGCATGGGGCTTTCGTGCAGGGCAGGGGCGAACTCACGGGCAGGTGCCGCCCCGACACGCTGGGTCGGGGAATCAGGGGTTATAAGGTCCGGATACTGAGTCTCAAGCGTTTCCAGTTCCCGCAGCAGGGCATCGTATGCCGCATCGGAAATCTCCGGATCATCCAACACGTAGTAACGGTGATTATGATAATGCAGTTGCTTGCGTAAATCCGCACTCTTTTCAGACGGTGTCATAGGCACGTATGGAATACATCTAAGGGTTGGTACCCGGACACAACCGGTATATGTACCATGTACGGGTTAAAGCGATGTGTCCTGTTGCCATCCGTGTTTACCGATAAGCGGTACGAACACACACGCGGTTATTTCTTTCTCAGTGTACCGGTTACCCTGCCGGGTTATCTTCAGCAGGGTTTGTGTATGACGCGGGCCTACGGGTATAACCATTCGTCCCCCGTCGGCCAGTTGTTCTTTCAGAGGTTCGGGAACCGAAGGCGCACCGGACGTAATAATGATTCCATCAAAAGGGCCTTCTTCAGGCCACCCCAGTGTTCCGTCACCGATTTTAATGTTCGGATCGGAATATCCCAGGTCCCGCAACACGGCACGAGCATGTTCCGCAATGTCGGTTATGCGCTCGATGGAATACACATTGTCGGTCAGGGCCAGGAGCACCGCCGTCTGGTATCCGGAACCGGTACCGATCTCAAGAATCTTATTGTCCGGCTCTATTTCAAGATTCTCAGTCATGACGGCAACCATATAGGGTTGCGAAATGGTCTGGCCGCCGCCTATGGGAAGAGGTCCGTCTTTATAGGCATCAGAAAGGAATTTTGTCGGTACAAATCTGTCACGGGGTACCCCACGCATGGCCTTGAGGACATCAGGGTCGGAGATGCCGCGGGCAATCAACTGCCGATCGACCATCTCCGTTCGCTGTTCATCAAGCGACTTCCCCTGACCCAAAATCCCCATTTCTATTTGCCTATATTATAGAAGGCTTTTATACCCGGATACTGTGCCGCCTTGTACAGTTCTTCCTCAATACGCAAAAGTTGGTTGTATTTTGCAATGCGGTCGGTCCGGGATGCAGAACCGGTTTTGATCTGACCGGTATTGCAGGCCACAACAAGGTCGGCAATGGTGGTGTCCTCGGTTTCACCGGAACGATGCGATATCACCGCAGTGTATTTGGCTTTTTTGGCCATTTCAATCGCATCGAGGGTCTCGGTAACCGTACCGATCTGGTTCAGCTTAATAAGGATCGAGTTTGCGATTCCTTTCTCAATACCCTGCTGCAGCAGTTTTGTATTGGTAACGAACAGGTCGTCGCCCACGATCTGGATCTTCTCACCAAGTTTGTCGGTGAACAACTTCCAGCCGTCCCAGTCGTTTTCATCCAGACCGTCCTCGATTGACAGTATAGGATACTTACCGATGATATTCTCATAAAATTCAATCATTTCTTCGGACGATTTTTCAGGTTTTGCTTCGGCATTAAGCATATACTTACCGTCTTTGAAGAAAGAACTGGCAGCGGCATCCAGTGCCAGACCGATCTGCTCACCGGGTTTGTATCCCGCCTTTTCAATGGCCTGCATGATGACCTGCAGGGCTTCTTCATTGGATTGCAAATTGGGTGCGAAACCGCCCTCGTCGCCCACAGCGGTATTCAGGCCCTTGTCCTTCAAAACCTTTTTCAGATTATGAAACACTTCGGCACCCATACGCAGGGCTTCGGCAAAGCTCTGCGCACCGACCGGCATAACCATAAATTCCTGGATATCAACGTTATTGTCGGCATGCTCACCACCGTTCAAAATGTTCATCATGGGAACCGGCAGTATTTTAGCGTTTGCTCCGCCGATATACCGATACAGGGGAATGTTCAACTCGATGGCCGATGCTTTGGCGACCGCCATTGAAACACCGAGAATAGCATTAGCGCCGAAGTTTTTCTTTGAATCGGTTCCATCCAGCTCGAGCATGCACAAATCTATGGAGACCTGGTCCAGCGATTCCATGCCCACAAGCTCAGGCTGAATCTTTTTGTTCACATTGGACACGGCCGTTGTAACGCCTTTCCCCAGGAACCTGCTTGTATCGTTGTCGCGCAATTCAAGTGCTTCCCGCTCGCCGGTCGAGGCGCCTGATGGGACCTGGGCGCGGCCGATGACGCCCGATTCAAGAATGACATCAACTTCAACAGTCGGATTCCCCCTGGAATCCAGGATTTCGCGTGCGTGTATGTTCTCTATTCTGCTCATAACAAATCTCCCTCTCTGTATAAAATTACTTTTTAGGCTTCACAACAACCCACAGTGATGATCGGCCCCTCTTTACCAAGAAGAGTATATTGACCCCCTTTTCAGTCTGTACGGCATCGAGGTAGCTGTCCATTGATGTAATCCTTTTACGATTCACTTCTTTAATAATATCGCCTTTTCTCAGTCCGGCTTCCTCGGCGGGGCTTCCCGGTTCGATGCCGGTTATGATGATGCCCTTGTCGTCGGCCAGGCCGTACATCTGAGCTATTTCAGGCGTGAGCTCGCGAACGATAATTCCGAGCTTTTCCTTCTCTTTTTCAACGGCTTTGGCGGTCTGCTTCTCCTTCAGTTCACCGATGGTAACCGTCTTCACGATCTTTTTACCGTTGCGCAAAACAGCAACTTTCACTTTTTTACCGACCTGCGTTTGCGCCACCATAAGGGGCAGGTCGGACATTTCTTTTACCTTTTTACCGTCATAGGTAATGATGATATCACCGGATATAATGCCGGCCTCTTCGGCAGGTCCGCCCGGTTCAACATCTGCGATAAGCGCACCATCGTTGCTTTTCAGGTCAAAAGACTGCGCAAGTTCCGGCGTAACGGTCTGAACGATAACCCCCAGCCAGCCGCGGACGACACGACCTTTATCTTTAAGCTGGCTGACAACGTTTTTCGCCAGGTTTATGGGTATCGCAAAACCAATGCCCACATTGCCGCCGCTGGGTGAGTAGATCATGGTATTAACGCCCACGACCTCACCCTTCATGTTGAAAAGGGGTCCGCCGCTGTTGCCGGGATTGATGGATGCATCGGTCTGGATAAAATCCTCATAGGGGCCCTGGCCGATTTTTCTCCATTTTGCACTGACGATACCGGTGGTAACGGTTTCCTGAAGACCGAAAGGATTACCGATTGCAATCACCCATTCGCCCACTTCAAGTTTGTCGGAGTCTCCCAGGTTTGATACCGGAAGCTTTTCCGAGAGGTTCTTGATTTTAATAAGCGCAAGGTCGGTTTTGGGGTCGCGACCGATTATCTCAGCATCGAACTCCTTTTCCGCATGCACTTTCACCTTGATTTCATCGGCACCTTCAACAACATGGTTATTGGTCAGAATGAAGCCCTCATCGTCGATAATAAACCCGGAACCGAGGCTCTGTTGCTTGTACTCACGATCGGGAATGTCGCCGAAAAAGCGACGGTAAAAATCGTCTCCGAAAAAATCACGAAACGGATCATTGGGCCCCCGGCCGAAGGGAGATCCAAACTGCTGCTGCCGCGACTTTATAATCTTCGTGGTGCTGATGTTGACCGTTACCGGTGTCAATTTTTTAACCAGGGCCGAAAAATTCGGCAGCCCCTTTACGAGGGTTTCACCTTCATCCTGTGCAAGGGCAGGGGACACTGATACCGATCCGCCGGCAACAAAGCACAGTATAAGCACTACCTGAATAAAATGTCTTTTAATCATTCGATACGTCCTCCATGAAAAAAGTTATAGAATAAATACCGCTGCCGCCACAACCGTCGTGTACCCGTTTTTCGTTACTATGGCGGATTGGGTTATTTCGGTTGATTTGTATATTTTGCCGCTGATACGATACACCTCTTTTTTCTCGTCCCAGCTTTTGTCTTCGTCGAATTCGATACCGAGGGTGGAAGCCAGCATGGCCGCCGCCATGTCTTCGGCATGATCGCCCGTCTCCTTTTCAGTCATACCATAGGAGTGATATTCCGACAAATATCCGTACCCGCGTTTATCTGAAGGGCGGGCACACCCAACCGATGCGGCAATCAGGCGACGGGGTTCATCACTTGTTGCTTTACTGAGCACGGTAAACGTAATGGCGCCCGGTTCCAGCTTTTTCAGGCCCTGGGATTTGGGTATGATTTTACACCCGGGGGGCAGAATGCTGGAAACGGTGACGAGATTCTGTTTTTCAATACCGGCATCACGCAGCGCCAGCTCAAATGAACGAAGCTGATCTCTATGGGTTCCGGTCCCTTTTGTCAGAAAGACTTCTTTGGGCAGCAGTTTCGACGACATGGCGATCCTTCACAGTTCTATTTCAGTGTTGCATATCCGGCTAATCTATACAGTAACTTTGCGGCAAGAAAATCGGGGGCAGGATTACCGGCCTGGGGACATAATTCAACAATATCGAAGCCGACAATTCGCCTGTTTTGCGCCAGTTTTTTCAAAACAGCAAGAGATTCATACCAGCCCAGACCGCCGGGTTCGGGAGTGCCCACCGACGGCATGATGGACGGGTCGAGTGCATCCAGATCAAAAGTAATATAAATATGCTCAGGAAGCCCCTTGATGCAGTCATCGACCCAGGCCGTATCATGCTGGATATCCCGGGCATAATAGGTAGCAATGTCGGAGTCTGCCATGAACGCATGTTCTCCAGACGATAAACTGCGAATACCGACTTGTGTTAGCGGACATACTTCATGGATGCGCCTTGCTACGCAGGCATGGTTGTAGCGTGAGTCCTGATAGGACTCGCGCAGGTCGGCATGGGCGTCGAACTGTATAACAGCACAATCGGGATACTTCTTTAAAACCGAGGTGACGGCTCCCAGGGTGATACTGTGCTCGCCGCCCAGAAGCACCGGCAGCTTACCGGCCCCTGTTATCTGATCAACCAGCCCGGTAACCCTGTCGATCATTTCCTTTGGACCAACGGTGGTCTGTTCTACCATCTCAAGCGTATGGATGCCGATATGTGAAATATCTTTTTGAAGCTCATCGTCGAACAGCTCCAGATGGGCAGACGCCTCGACGATTGCACGGGGACCGTTGCGGGTGCCGGAAGTATAGGTGGTGGTCAAATCATAGGGTACCGGTACGACTACAATATGCGATGCATCCCAGGAACTTGATTCCGGGGGCAATGCACCAAAATTGAAGGGGATACCGTATGGATTCTGCATAAGAGTGTCACATCCTAGCGTTTATCAACCACCCGAACGGCTTTACCGGGTACGCGCGGTATAGTTCCTTCCGGGAGAAAATCGAGTTTGTCGATGTGGAAACCAAGCATATCATAAATGGTGGTACTCACTTCGGACGAAAGGTTGGGACCGACTTCGCCCTTGGTTTCTATCATGACCGTTATTGAATCGCGGCCCTTGACCTTCTCAAGGACAATCTGGTAATGGTTTGCCATTTCCGGGCGCTTCATTAAAATGCTTTCGAGCTGGGTCGGGTAAAAATTGACCCCCTTGATCTTCAGCATGTCGTCGTTGCGGCCCTTGAGACGCTGCACACGCACATGGGTGCGTCCGCATGGGCAGGGCTCTCGGGAAACAACTTTGGTGATATCGCGGGTACGGTACCGGATGAGCGGCAGCCCTTCACGGTTCAGGGTCGTTACTACCATTTCCCCTTCCTGTCCGTCTTCCAGAACTTCACCGGTCTCAGGGTTGATGATCTCCATCAGGTAGTCATCCTCCCACACATGAATTCCGCTGTGGTCCGCACAATCGATACCAAGGCCTACACCACCGGTTTCGGTCATGCCGATAATATCAAAGGTCTCGATATTCATCATCTCTTCGATACGCTTACGCACTTCATCGCTCCACACTTCGGCTCCGAATACACCGACCCGCAGATCTGTATTCTTGAAATCAAACCCCTCTTTTTGGGCAACTTCTATCAACCTCAGGGGATAGGATGCTATGGCGGTTACGGCGTTTACCTTAAAATCTTTAATAAACTGAAGCTGCAGCAGCGTTCTGCCGGCACCGATTGGTACAATCATGGAGCCCAATGTTTCGGCACCGTAGTGAAAACCGAAACCGCCGTTGAACAGCCCGAAGGAAGGCGTAATCTGGATAACGTCCTTACCTGACAACCCGGCGGCCACGTAGCAGCGGGCCATGATGTTTCCCCACTGGCGCAGATCGTTTTTCGTAGACGGGTTGATGACCGGTGTGCCGGTAGTACCGGAACTCATATGGATCCGCATATACGTTGACGGGTCTGCACAGGAATATGTATAGGGATATCCGTCGCGGAGGTCGTCTTTG
>JANQGV010000205.1 GCA_028282925.1 Thermodesulfobacteriota bacterium | reverse complement strand
GGCACCGTCATCCGCAGAACCGGTTTCGGTGTACATCACCCGGTTGCCTTCGGTCAGGCGGATCACGCTTACAAAAAGGCGGTCGTCATACTCTGCATAGCTCCACGCCTGGAAATTTGCCGTAAGAAAGCTGTCGTTTACCGAAAATCCGTTTTCATTGGTGCCGGTAGTATTTTCATCAACGAAGTAGTCTACAATGGTGGTCCACTCATCCCCGTCGAGCCTGAACACCCGGGCCCCGCGGCCGTTGCAGCCGCTGGAACCGGTTCCGCCCGTAAAAAGGGTGTTGTTGAATTTGCCGAAATTGGTCGTGCTCGAACTGACCGGATTCCCATTTCGGGCCGACAGGCCCTGAACCGGGCAGTCTGCGTCATCGATGGGTGTGCCGTCAAGGGGGTTGGTGCCGTGAAAGTTACCGAAACTGTAATCCGACGTGGGAACCCAGGTAGTGCCGTCGGATGTTTTCCAGATACGGGAGCCGTCTTCATAGTTAAGGCCGATTGTGGCATACATCTCGCCGTTGTGCAGCTCGAAGTCAACGATCGTTTTGTTCCACATCTCTCCGAACCCGACATCATCTATCCCGCACGCGATGCTGTAGCTGTCTCCGGCTTTAACAGGGGCTATCACGCTGTCGGGCCGTCCGTAGTCCGCCGGCAGGCGCAGGCGCTGTTCACTGCACACCGTGTCTTCATCCATACCGGCAAATTCATTCTGCTGTACCCAGAGCGTATCGGGGCTATTGTAGACAATATCAAACACCCGCAAGCCCTGAACGCCGGGATCGGTAACGCCGGTACTGTTATCATAGGCGGCCTCTACCCGCAACAAACATCCTTCCAACTCCCCCCATCCCCATGTTTTTGAAGCATCCGTCAACGTTGCCGTACTGTCTCCATCTGCAGCCGTACAGCCGCTTATTGCCGTAATGAAACCCGTTTCATCTATGTCTTGAGCCTCCGCCATGACAGGTTCCCAGACAGCCCCGTCATATCTCCATATCTCCACCCCTATCGACCCGTACAACTGCGCTCCCTGGTATCCTGAGGTGACGGCAAGATAGAGTTTGCCCTGAAACTCGATCATGTCGCCCCACTGGTTGTTGCGGACATTGAATTTTGTGTTGTATTTGTCGGCGAGAAGGCCTGGCCGCAAATACCCGTAATAATTTTTTTTGTCGGTCAACCCCGGCACACTCACCTGCTCCCAAGTGCCGGCCGGGGTGGTTCGCCATATCTCGAAGCCCGTGTCGTCGTTGCGCGTTACCGCATAGAGCCTGCCCAGGTATGGGTGTAAAACCACGATGCTCCTGTTCTCAGGATTGCCGAATCCCGGCGCATTTACACGCTGCCAGACCGACCCGTCATCGGCAATAAAGGTTTCCAGTTCCGTTGGAGGGGTTTGTGCCGGAATTTGAGACCCAAAGCACAGAAGGCAGGCTAAAAGTACCGCACCTGTAAAAAACATCCGTTTCAAGTAGGTTACATCCATGGGCATGTCCTTTCTTAATAATTAATAAGTAGGCCTATACAACACGTACTACGTTATTAAAAAAACAAAGCGTTATTCTATTTTTTTGGAGTTATTAAGGGATTTGATTGCAACCAATATGCCAAATGCCGACAAGAAAATTTAACAAACAAATTACAGGTATTTAGGAAAATTACCACGCGGGGAAATAAAAAAGAGCGGAAAGGAAGTGTAAATAAAAGTTTGCAAAAGCGTGCGTGTTACAATATAAACCTTTGTATTTTCATTCTATTCTAAAATATACACAAAAAAGACAGGTGACAACTAAAGGTTACATTCTATGTGTGAAGGCCGAGCTTGTTTATTTTTTTGTAAAGCGCGGTACGTGAAATTTTAAGCCGTTCAGCGGCTTTGCTGTGATTCTGGTTACATTCCTGTAACGTTTTTACAAGTATATCCTTCTCAATACGCGCCCTGGCTTCTTTCAATGATTCGTTTTCCCTGAGTGCAAAGCCGTCTGTTTCCAGGTGGCCGGCTTCATCGCCATGCAGTGAGATTCCGGGTGACAGCATGTTTTTTTCCGCACTTCCCCCCATCAGCCAGAAACGTTCAAGCATGTGCTGCAATTCACGGACATTACCGGGATAGGGATAATTGAGAAAAAATTTCATATCTTCATCTGAGAGCTGATGAGGTGATGTTTTGTGCTTCTTTTTGTAGAGGGCTAAAAAATGCTCAATCAGCAGCGGTATATCTTCACGGCGCTGGCGAAGAGGCGGCAGGTGGACGGGAATGACGTTAACACGAAAATACAAATCTTCCCTGAAGTTTCCGCTAAGCACCTCCTCGCTCAGGGTTTTGTTGGTTGCGACGATAATACGGACATTTACGTGTATGTCCTGAGAGCTGCCGACCTGCGTAAACTCCCTCCGTTCGAGAACCCTCAGAAGCTTTACCTGCATGTCCTTCTCCATCTCGCCGATCTCGTCGAGGAAAAGAGTTCCGCCGTCGGCTTCCTGGAAAAAACCCTTCGCATCTTTCACCGCCCCGGTGTAGGCCCCCCTGACGTGGCCGAAGAACTCCCGCTCCATGAGTTCTTTCGGAATGGCACCGCAGTTGACGGATATAAAGGGGCCCCTTTTTCTCTTGCTGCTGTAATGGGTGGCTTGTGCGACCAGCTCTTTTCCCGTTCCGGTTTCGCCTGAAATAAGCACGTTGGCATCACTGTCCTTGATACTCTCAATAATCTGGTAGATCTTGCGCATGGGAAGGCTGTTCCCGACGATATTGCCGAAGCTGTATCGGTTCTCCAGCTTTCTGGACAGGTTCACTATGGTCTTTTTCTGAAGGCTCGTTTCCTGAACCAGTTTTCGCATCCGCAGGAGCGCCTTAACTCTGGCAAGCAATTCCAGGGAGTTAAAAGGCTTTACAATGTAATCATCGGCGCCCTCTTCAAGGCCCTCTATCTTCATTGCCGGATCAGCCTTTGCCGTTAAAAAAATAAAAGAAATACGTTTCCAGTCGTTATGGGCTCTAACGCGCTTCAGAAGCTGGTAGCCGTCCATCTCGGGCATCATAATGTCGCAGACAATGATATCGGGAACATGGGTCTTCAGTGTGTGCAATGCTTCCCGGCCGTTACCGGCACAGCAGTAGTCGAATTCTTTCGCCAGAATGCCTGCAACGTAGCGGCGCACGTCGAAATTGTCGTCGACCACAAGGACAAGCGGCTTTTCCCCGCTAATGCTTTCAGATTCAAAGGTTTGTTCCGGGCCCAAAGAGATATCAGACAGCTCGACTTGAGGATCAAAATGCAGGGCGGTATCGCCGCCGAGAGATTCCGGCACCGGGGTTTCACCTGCAGGGGGAGAATCAACCGGCAGGTACACTGAAAAAACCGATCCCCGGCCGGGGCTGCTTGCAACCGAGATGCAGCCCCCCATAAGTGAAACCAGTTCTTTACAGTAGGCAAGGCCTATCCCGCTTCCGCCCTTCTCGTGTGCGAACTGCTCTCCCGTCTGCTGAAAACGCTCAAATATCTTTTTGTGGTATTCCTTTTTTATACCGACCCCGGTGTCGGCAACCGATATGCGTATGTATCCCCCGCCGGATTCCGGCGGCTCATACGGGTGGGCCGTACCGGCAATGAGGGTTTCGTCAGGGGAAGCAGGCAGTAAAGAAGCCATGCCGATGTTCAGACGGATTACTCCGCCCGGCGGGGTGTACTTGAAAGCGTTGCCGATAAGGTTGACCAGCACTTTCTCCATTTTGCCGGGGTCTATGGAAACAGGCGGGACGCTTTTTTCCTGTTGCAGGTCGATCAGAATATTTTTTTGCTGTGCGACGACCGAAAACGATTCCAGCATGGCCTTTATAAACTGAACAAGATCCCTGGTTTCTTTGAAAAGGTTTTTGCCCCCCGACTCAAGCATGCTGAAATCAAGCAACTGATTGACAAGCCTGAGCAACTGGCGGGAGTTGCGTAAAGCAATGCTGATCTGCTGATGAACATCCTGTTTGATTGTGCCGAATTCGCCGCGAAGAATGCCCTCCATCGGTCCGATGGCAAGCGTCAGCGGGGTGCGAAATTCATGGGTGATGTTTGTAAAAAACCGTGTTCGAAACGTGTTTGCTTCTATTGCCGCTTCGCGCGAGGCGACGAGTTCCATCTCGGCTTTCCTCTGCTCTGTTATATTGCGGATAATGGCAAACGCGCTTACATGATCACCACGGAAATCATAGGGCCACACAATATTCTGTGTAACCGGAATCGCTTTCCCGTTTTTATGAAGAAAATAGGTTTCCCAGTCGGATATCTCCCCACTCTGTTTGAGAAGACGCATCTTTTCAGGAATCTCTTTTGTAAAAAAATCGGGTCCGATATACACCTGTTCGCCCGTCGTGCTCTCGTAGGTTCCTTCCCTGGTAACAGAAAAGGAATACAGAGCCTTTCCAACAATTTCCGACTCTTGATAGCCGATCATGTCGAGGAAGGCCCGGTTCGGCTTCAGCACAGCGGCGGAAGCATCGGTAATAACGATGGGATCAAGAGATGTTGCGATCAGGTTTTCAAGCTGCTCCTTGGATTCGCGAAGCTCTTTTTCAGTGCGCTCCCGCTCGCTCAACTCTACGGACAAACGGCGGCTTAAATCCCGTATACGCCCCAGAATTGCTCCAATGAGCATCAGGGAGAGGGTCCCTGCAACACCGCCCCCGCCCAGAAGTTTACTGGTACCCTCCATACCGAGGAACAGGTACATAAGCCAGTTGAAGACAAAGGCAATCGGAGCAGCACACAGACCGGGCACAAGGCCGTAGAGCAAGCCGGCCGCAACCACCAGCAGAACCGCAGCAGTGGGACCTCCCTTGCCGTAGAGGTCCTCTATTACGATAAAGCCGATGACATAGGCAATGAACGCAAGGAAAAGCAGTACAAAGCGGCTCTGTATCGTTCTGGTGAAAAGGGTATACAACTTGGGGACGCCCTTAAATATTTAAATAACGTAATCCAAAAGCTGATACTTGTTATTTTCAGCTATCTCTTCACCTCGCTTAACCGCATAGCTGATTGCCGCTATCATCAACGAGAATTTCTGCGCCAATTCGGTTAATGAAGTGTTCAATACACGGACTGCCCAATAGCATACAAGCTGAATATTTTATAAACCCAATTCCTTTTTCAGTTGGGCATGGCTTTTCCATTTCTTGTTTTTCAACTTCACTTCTAAAGCCGATAGATAGTCGGCTTTATCCCCCTCAATTTCTTTCAACCTTTTGTATTCCCTATAATTCATAAGGACAGCGATCGGTTTTTTGCCTTCCTTAACAGTTTGCGTTTTAATCATGATAGGCCTCCGGTCGATGCTTCACTTCATATATAAACAATTATATTACCATCGTCATCAAATATTATACGATAATTGCCGGCCCGCAGTTTTCTGAATTTTAATGTATGAACTCGCCCGTAAACCTGTCTCGCCCGGCCCAATGCTGACATTTCGGACACTTTTCCCCATCGGGATAATCGATGCCTTCCTCATGCGGGCACCCCATAATACGGTCGGCGATAACAACACTTTTCGGTTTATATGTATTTATAAATGACAAAATCTCCTCATTAATCTTTTGATCCAGCCTTACATCACTTTCTTCTGAATACCAGCGTTTGAGATCAACGGGGTCCTCATCGTCATCGTTAACGATACCCACCGCAACCTTGCTGGCCCGCGTGTCATCCGGCCCGTAATAAGCAACGGTTGCAACAGGGTATCCGCGAAAACCTTTTTTAGCTTTTTTCTTTAACGGATTCCTGCGTTTAATTTTCATGACACCCCCTCCTTTATTATCAGACATAGCTGTTCCATACACTATTATGCCTTTACCATATCTGCCGGAAATAGTCTTCAATTTAAAGAACAGGGGAATTGGGGGGCCTGCAGGTTCAGGGTACATCCCTAAACATGTAAATAACTTAATCCAAAAGCTGATACTTGTTATTTTCAGCTATCTCTTCACCTCGCTTAACCGCATAGCTGATTGCCGCTATCGTCAACGAGAATTTCTGCGCCAATTCGGTTAATGAAGTGTTCAATGCACGGGCTGCCCAATAGCAATACAGGCTGCGAGCGGCAACCCTGTCTTTTTGACGCCCCTTTGCATAGAGGTCTTTCTGATCAATAGCATAGAGTTCTACTACCTTTTCCTCCAGTTTTTTGAGATCATATCCGTTCCGCTTCAACTCTGCTTCGCGGCTGAGGCTTTCTTCGGCCATGTGCAGAATTTGCTCAACAAATTCACTACCGCCGAGAATTCTTTCATCACTTTTAACCCATTGCCGGGCTTTTCCTTTGAAACGCTTTTTTACCTCCTCCCAGCCGCCATGGCTGCGAATGAGTCCTCCACCGACAAGTTCAGGTTTGCGACCCTGATTTCTTCCTTCCGATACATACTCTTGATACTTCTCCCTGGCTTTTTTCAGTCTACTCCCGAACAGGGATAATACATATTTTGTATCATACCAGTGGGTTTCCCGAACTCCCAGTAATGAGCCATGCCCGCAATAGCGATAATTTCTCAATTGACTATAACCTGACACCATCCCTGCCCGGAGGGGATTGAGATGGATATAGCGCACAAGCTCTTTAAAATACAGGTCTTCCTGGCATATTATTGATTTATATCTGTTTTGAAAAAGCACGCCGTGGCGCCTGTACCTCCGGTTAAAATATACGGCATATCCCGTCAGCAGGCGCATCATTACTTTTGATATCGGGACACTTCCGGTTCGGAATAGAAAATGGGCGTGATTCGTCATCAACGCCCAGGCATAGCAGGACGTGTTTGTTTCCGGCAACAATTTTCCCAGGCGTTCTACCATGTTCTCCTGGTCGTGCTCGTCCCGGAATATCTTCTTTTTTTCTATTCCCCGGATTATTACATGATGTAACATTCCGGGGGCATCCAGTCTTCCTGTTCTCGGCATACCAGCCCTTCCGGGATGTTCCCTTTCTTTTCTTTCGTTATTTCCGTTTCTTCTTTGTTTTCTTTTTAAGTTTCTTCCTTGTTTTTTTTATAGAAAAAACATTTTCAGGCCTATTGGCAATTAGCTGCTTTTCTTCCCTTTCACGTTTTTCATTTTCCTTGGACCGATAATCAAAGAACTCATTTCGTAAAGGTTCTGAAGCCTGGTACAATGAATTTTTCTTCCAGTATTCATCTACAATTCTCCGTTCCGTAATTGAGAGAACATGCAGTCGTTCAATTGGCTGGTCGTGATACGCATAAACCGGGACCAGATCATCGGTTATAGTCGTCACTTCGTGATCAACCTGTTTTTTTCGCACCATATCCTTCAACGGGTCAACTGCTTTCCAGGAATAAATGTCGCACAGCGAACAGGCCAGAAATGTTTTGGCA
>JANQGV010000191.1 GCA_028282925.1 Thermodesulfobacteriota bacterium | reverse complement strand
AGCGGTTCGGATATTGATATCCAGACGGGGTTTTTTATCGATGCCCAGCACCTTTACCCCTCTTTTGGCCAATTCTCCGCAGGCCATCATGCCTGCCGGACCGCAACCGATTACAATTACATCATAGTCTGCCATATACCCATATCTCCTTCAATAGTATGTTTTAATGTGTACTACAAACACAGCATCAAGAATGCAGCATGAATCAACAAAGCTGGTTCACGTCATATGCTTCAGATTCCATCTTCCTCCTTCTCCCAGACGGCATGGGCAATTCCTTTCAGGTAGTGGAAGTAAACCATCCTATGCGGTTTCACCCGGATGATCCGCACCATCCCGGGTGGAAATTCGGCCGGAGCGCCGATCTTCTCCTCAAAATCGTCCAGCAGGGGTTTGAACAGTGCAAAGGCCCGCTGGAAATCGCTCGTGTCGTCGGTAAACACTTCGGCCGTACCCTGGATGTTGACCCCGCGCACCGAGGTTATAGTGCGGACGGAAGTTCCGATTCCCACGGCAACGCGGTTGTTCTCCCGGATATTTTTAAATTTTCCGCCGCCTTCACTAAAAATATATAGCTCAAGCCCATCATTGACATAGTCGACCACCGACGCCCGGGGCTCGCCTTCCCGGCTGCAGGTAGCAAGGGTGCAAGGGTGGTTTTTCCCCAGGTATTCGATAATTTCCTGCTCGAGCGCCTCCCGGTCCGGACGCTGCCTGGTAATCTTGAGACACTGAAAAAGTCCATCCAGCATCTGCTCGCGTTCAACATCTGTTAATTCGTGTGTAGACATGCCTCTGCCTCCGTATGTTAAACCGTCCGTGCAAAATTTTTACTGTCCCCCGGCCTCATCGGTATGCCGTTCTTCAGCAGCACCCTCACTGTCCATTTGCCGCTTCAACTGCTCAATATACGCAAGTTCCTCCTGGAGGTCCTCTATCTGGTGTCGTATGTGTTCGGCCTCATGGGTCATGTAGAAATTCATCGGTTTCCTCCACTGTCCGGCCGACATCATGACCAGCGAAAGTGTTATATAGAGCAAAACTCCCATGACCGTCTTTTTTTCTGCAGTTGCCGCTTTCCTGGCGATAACAAGCAGGGCGATGCTTGCGAGGATTGAAATCACCAGAATAATATCAGCAATTTTGGGCATCATCGCAAGGGTCACTTTGCTTGAATAGTTGTGCATATACACTTCAAACGACCATATGCTGAGAAACGTCATCAGGCAGACCGCTACTGCGTTCTTGATGGTTTGCGTACGCCACAGCACCATCAGCATCAACCAGGCAACAGTCACAAAAAAATAGCCCCCAAGCACTTTCAGGTCCAGGTCGGCATACTGGAGGATATACCCTTTGGGGACCGGCACACTGGCAATTTCGCCCAGCAATTGCCACAGAACCATACCGCCGAAAAAACCGTACAGATACGCTTTGCTCTGTTTTTGGACGGTGCAGGTACGGTAGAACAGAAAGAAGAACAGGATTGCCAGAAAGGGCATGTAGAAAAGGTTATAGTTCTCGACCGGCTTCATACGCAGTGGCATCATCATGGGCAGCGAAAGTATAAAATAAAACTGACCGACAAGGGCAATGACGATGGTTCGCAACATAGCTCCTCCTTATTATGTGTGTTTTTTGCAGCCATTGCTGTGCTGTGCCAGTTCGGGCTTCAGACCATTTTTCGATACGTTCAAAACCGGCAATAGTTGCCTGTGCCGAAATGAGACTTTACGTCCAGGGCTTGATTTTGCCATTGGCAGAGCCTCCCGAAAACATATTCAAAAACCATCACTTGCTGTTTTTAATACAATCCTCACTGTTTTCAGCCGGCAGCTTTTATTCTCTGCCGTTCTTCTTTGCTTCGCCTGAAGGTAATCACATCATCAAAGGGGCAGGCCTCCATGCAACTGAAGCATAAACAGCAGGTAACCGGCATCTCATTATCCTGGTTGCGGATATCTATATAAAAAGGGCATTCTTCTTCTGAGGCACAGCGTTTGCAGTTGCGGCATTTTGAGCGGTTGAAACGCAGGCGCCACAAGCTGTTGTTGCCGGCAAGGCAACGGTATGACGACATCCAGCAGAAATGCGCGCACAGCTTGCGCCAGGGAAAAAGCAACGACAGTACCACCAGGCCGTAAAAAAAGACCAGTGGATACCACATAGCCGATGTTAAATCGAAAACCGTCTCGAAAAAAAACACGGGGAACCATGCAAGCAGTAATGTTGCGGGCATCAGGGGTGCATCTTCGCCTGTTTCGTTGCCGAGCGTCATGGAGGAGGTGCGGGTCTGCGCCTTGATGGCCTGTGGTAATTTTTCGATGGGACGTTTATATTTCATGTTCTTGAAGAGCGCATCCTGAAAAACGGTATTCGGACACAGCCAGCCACACAGCACACGACCGAACAGAAACGGCAGCAGGGCTACGGTCAATGCATGAAAAATGCCCCAAAACAAAAGATGCGCTTTGGTACCCATGATGAAAGAAACCGCCGTCAGTGTTGCCCAGACCATCAAGACGCTGCACTGCACGAGAATGCGGGCGCTGATAATTTTCAGGCGCTGCTTCCTGGAGGACTCTTCCGCGCCTGTTCCGGTCATCAGCAGTAAAAACGGAACAAGACAGATTATGAGCACCGTCAGGAGGTGAACGGTACTGTGGCTGTTCGGCGCACGCTCTATCACCAACGGCTTCGTCAAACAGGCTATGAAGGCCGGTATCAGCCAGATATGGGCTGCGAGTTTGAGCCTTCCGACGAAATACTGCTGATGAAAAAGGCAAAAAAAACCGGCGCCCAGAGCAAAGATGATACCCGGCTGCACGGCATGGAAAACGAAGACCCCTGCAAGGTAGACCACAACGGCTGCGGCAACAGCATATGTATTAATGTCGATAAAACGCTGTTTTGTAATAAACATACCAGCATCCCTCCTACTGAACCAGCGACTGTTGCAGCTTTGGAAGCAGTTCACTCCACTCGTCCGGTGTTATCATAAGGCCGCTTGCTACATACACGGCTACAAAAGCCGCACCGACACAGAGGACACCCCATCTGCGGGCGCGCTTTACGCCCGACCGTCTGCCGAACATCCACAACGCGATCATATAAAAAATACAGTTAAGGGCGAAATATCCCCAGGGAGACTGCACCGCGCTTTTTGTAAGCGCTTCAGAAGACCGGGTCCCGATATTTTCCACCAGGGTTTTGACTCCGTGTGACAACAGACCATTCAATATCGCAATAGGTATCAGTGTTACCGCAGTAAAACGCAGAGAGTTTACATACCGCCTGTTGCCGAGCACGAAATGCATGGCAACGGCCAAAACGGCAATCACCAGGAACCCGACGGCCGCACCGGCGCAATTTGCAAAAAACAGCTGCAGACTGTGGTTGGTGTTTGCGAAGAGTGTTTTTATATACTCGGCCATATCGACCAGAAAAGAAGGAAATTCCGCCCGAAACAGCTCAACTGTTTTCTCGTCCGCGACACCCCACGACTTGCCGAACATGTAGCCGGGGATAAAGATTTCACAGACCAGCGCCCACTTTGCCAACGGGCTTACATATTCCTCATTCATCCAATAACCCTCCTCAATCAGGTACCGCACAATCAATCGTGATTAAGCGATTCCGGAGTTAAGCGGCCGGCCGCAAGCGCAACTCAAAATAACCCTTAATACGTTTTTTGCAGGTAACCTACGGTAAACATTTTCGGGTCAAGATCAATACTGATGCCCTGAACTTCCTGAACGTTGAACCCGCCATGGGTGCGCTGATGGTCTATCAGCGAATACCCCACGATAAAATTCTTTACAGCACCGGTTTTGGTCTGCTCATTATTTGTAAACATAATGAATGTTTTCCAGAACCGACCCAACTGGTCATACACTTCGGACCAGCGAATGATGTAGGTTTCAGGGCAGACATACCAGACCCGTTTACCGTAAACATAGTCGGGATCTTTGTTGACCGCTTCGACAACCAGCAGCTTCGTCAACTCCATATCAAGATTGTTCGGCACAACCTGCCCTTTGCTGCGGGTTATTTTTTTCATATCCTGGTGCCGGCAGCACAGCAGTTCCTTAGTGCCCTTGAAACTGTACGTATTCCGCATAATGTGTCCGTCCCAGAAAAACTCATCGTCATAGATAAGGTCGGTCCCATCTACAGCATCGGCCCGTTGCTTGGTGGACATACGCCTGATGCGCCTGAACTGGGCATACCACATATACATCGTATCGTCTTTTGAAGGGTCGATATAGCGCATGGAATAGTACCGCGTGTTGATAAATTCGGGAGGACCCCACATGTGAATGAATATTCCCCGGTGATACCCTTTCGGGTTATCCGGCAAGCGGGGTACGGGTTGCAGTTCGGTACGGTGAATAAAGAAAAGCTCCCACTGCTCCTGGTCGCCGTAGCGCTCGGACCTGGTTTTTGGATTGATATTGGGAGACATGCGTTTGTAGTGTGCGCTGTCGCCGTGATTGTTGAAGTCGAAGTTCCATGCGATTTCGAGCCCCGTTTGCGGTGCCGGAAACGGGATACCGGCCAGTTCGGCATAATTGGCTATCGTACCGTCCGTATTGGTCTTGACAAGTCCGGCATTCTTGCGGGTTGCCTCGATCATGCCTTTTGTCTCTTTGATCTGCTTATACGGTACAATGTTGAAATAAAAGCCTTCGGCCGGCCCCCCCCACTTTTCAGGTTCTTTATACATTCCGACAAACGATTCCGGCAGAAATCCGGCAACCTGGTCGATGTTGCCCGTGTCGACCTTCTTCCCGGCCCAGGTTTTTTCCCACTGCCTGACCCTGGCGAGATCCTCCCCCTGGTAGGCCGCGACCGGGTACTCGATCGCGAATGCCGGCGGAATGCAAAAAAACAAAACGACAATTGTAGCTGAGCCGATAAGCATAGAAAACATAGCTCTGTATTTTGCTTGTTTCATCATTGTTTCTCCCTCCCCCTGCTTAGAATTCATACCTCAGCCGCAAGATAACGGCGTCTTTGTCATGATAGGTGCCGTAAGCGTATCCACGGCGCGCACCGTAGAATTTATACCCCACGTCGGCATACCAGTGACTTCCCGGAAACGAATACGTGAGGGTCGGACAGCCGAAATATTTCCCGACTCGCGGCTTGTAATTGCCGATAAACACAAACGTCCATTCACCGTTGAACATCATCTGCATGAGAAACAGTGAAAACCCTTCGGTTGTCGAATCGCCGGGCCGGTGATTCAGGGCGCTCTTGTACAGGGCATGGCTGTTGTTTCGTATCTTGTCCCAGAAAAAGGTTATCGTCACATCAAGCATCTTGCCGCGACCGATCGTGTCGGTTATGGCCGGGATGCGAAACTTGTCGGAATAGGAGACGGCAAAGCCATAGGTGTCTCGCCGTGTCCAGTCGTCAATGTCGGAGGTCAGCCCCCGCCCGCCGCGGTTGAAAGGCTGGCCTTTATTGTAAAACCATTCCAGCCGCCAGATAGAACCGCGCAGCCACTCGGCATAATACTGCGCC
>JANQGV010000161.1 GCA_028282925.1 Thermodesulfobacteriota bacterium | reverse complement strand
CCTCATGGTTTTGCAGTGCCCCTCTTCATTAACTGCTTATAGATAAGTAATAGCATATGAATGTATGCTTATGAATAGGCTAAAAATGTAAATTTTTACGTGTTGGACTTGTGGCGATCAATTAGAAGAAGGAAAAACTGGTTAAGGAGTGAACGGTGGAGAAAAAAGTGCCCTCGAGACGATTCGAACGTCCGACCTACGGCTTAGGAGGCCGTTGCTCTATCCTGCTGAGCTACGAGGGCGTATTATATATTATGGGTGGTGTGTTGCGTAATTGAAGAATAGTAATGAAAAAACCCCGGGTTGTCAATCCCCTTCGTCACCAGAGGCTTTTTTTGCTACGTCACAGTCTGAACAGGGCTTATCAAAATGTTTGCAATATCTTATTTTTTTCTCACCACGGGTAAATTTGCCGGCATCCTTCAGGAGTTGTTCACACTCGATGTCAGGGGGTGCCATACAGTAGTATTTACCGTCTATCAAAATATGATATTCGCCTTTACAGCAATACAGTTTCTTCTTTTTCAAGGGCATCAGTTTTTTCCCGCTCTTCAAGCAATTTATTAAGATTGTTCAGCTATTTCTATCTTTGTATACCATTAATTACCTGCGGAGTAAAGCGGGCAGGGCATCCCGTACTTGCGTAAATAGTGAAAAAATGTTACTTTGTTACGATATACTTAACCATTGCTATATAAATGTAGAGCAGGAATACTATTATGAGTGACAAAAACACTACTCAGATAGGAACGGTACTGGCCGTGTGTCTGAGCGAAAAGACAGGAATGCGCAAGAAGGACCAGGGAACCGGCGAGCTCATTGAGAATTTCGGTTTTAAGGATGATGCCCACGGCAACAGTAAAACACACCGCCAGGTGAGTCTGCTGGCCATGGAGAGCATTAAAAAAATGCAGGACATGGGGCTCGATGTGGGACCCGGCGATTTTGCGGAAAACATTGCAACAGAAGGTGTCGATTTGCTGCAACTGCCCATCGGCACCCGGATACGGATAGGCGATACGGCTGAGCTGGAAGTAACGCAACACGGTAAGGAGTGTCACGCACCGTGTGCCATCTACCGTCAGGCCGGCACCTGTGTTATGCCTACCGAAGGTATCTTCTGCAAAGTGATTACCGGTGGCACCATCAGCAACGGTGACGTTATATTACAATTCACTGAATAAATTCAAAAGCTGCATTGCATAACACTCATGTTGATATCGTTTTAGAGGAGTTGATAGACAGCACAATGGAAAACAGGACTGACCTTGTACGAAACATTGAAGAACTGAAAAAAGAACGTAACGCCGTTATACTGGTACACAACTACCAACCGCCGAAAATTCATGAAATAGCAGACATACTGGGTGACTCACTTGAGCTGAGCCAGAAGGCGTCTACCACTGAAGCCGATGTGATTGTTTTCTGCGGTGTGAAATTTATGGCCGAAACCGCATCGATTCTTTCTCCCGACAAAACCGTGCTGCTGCCCGACGACACCGCCGGATGCCCCATGGCGGATATGATAACGGCGGAAGAGCTGCGCAACATGAAAAAACAATATCCGGGTTCGCTGGTTGTGTCGTATGTAAACTCAACCGCTGAAACTAAAACCGAGACCGACTACTGCTGCACTTCCGGTAATGCGCTGAAGGTTATTGAAAAGATTAAAGAGCTGGGTAAAGACATTATTTTTGTACCTGACAAAAACCTGGGCGGCTTCATCTCCCGCACAACCGATACCCCCATGCATTTCTGGGAAGGCTATTGCCCCATACACGACCGGTTCACGGCAGACGATATAACAACGCTGAAAGTACAGTACCCCGATGCGCAGGTTATGGTACACCCTGAATGCCCGAAAGAAGTTTCCGACCTGGCCGATCAGGTCATCAGCACCGGCCGGATGGTAAGCTGGCCCGGCGAAACCGACGCTAAAGAAATCATTGTCGGTACCGAAGTGGGCATGCTGTACCGGCTGCAGAAAACATATCCGCACAAGACGTTCATACCGGCCAATGAAAATGCTGTATGTGAAGATATGAAAAAGATTACCCTTGAAAAGGTGCATGCTGCTCTTGAAACCATGTCACCTGAAATTAAGGTTCCTGAAGATATCAGGATAAAAGCACTTGCTCCGCTTGAGCGGATGCTGGCAATAGTGTAACCGACGTAACTGTAATTCTTCCATGCAGCAGGACACTCTGAATAATATACAAATTGTGCTCGTAGGTACGCTTCAGTCCGGCAATATCGGTTCGGTTGCTCGGGCCATGAAAAATATGGGCCTGAAGAACCTGTTGCTTGTCGATCCGCAATGCGAGATTGATAAACAGGCCTCTATGATGGCAACCCACGCCGGAGATTTGCTGGATACCACCACAATAGAAAACACCCTGAGAGAGGCTGTACAGGGCTCTGCCTACATTTTCGGCACAACCGCCCGCGATCGTAAATGGCGTGATGTTATCTCCCCAAAAGACCTTGCCGCACGAGCCCTGCCCAGGGCTCATCAGAACAAGGTCTCTATTGTGTTCGGGCCCGAAGACAAGGGGCTGAGCAATGAAGAGCTCGAACTGTGCAACGAAGTTGTAACCATCCCGACCAGGGAAGATGCCGCATCGCTCAACATTTCACATGCCGTTTTGATAGTTTGTTATGAATTGTTTTGCGGGATGAATAATTTTAACTATACTGAAAATGCACTTGCAGATATAAAACTTGCCGACAGCGCAAAGGTTGAGGAGATGTTTGATCATATGCGGCAGGTATTACTGGATGTCGGTTTTTTAAACCCACAAAACCCCGACCATGTGCTGGGCTATTTCAAACGTTTTTTTTCACGGGCCGGGATCTGCAACAAAGATGTACGAACAATACGGGGGGTTTTCCGGCAACTGCAGTGGTACATCGATCAGACAAAGGGCTACTTTAAAGAAAAGAAACCCTAAAGAAACGCTAACCTGTTTGTATGCATGCTTTTGAAGATAGTGCAGCGTGAGCATGCGTTGAGAAACAGGCCTGCCGAATTCACAGGATGTTGCGGTAATTGTTGCGTGCCGGCGTTGCAATAATCTACCGGTTTATTCCTGCATGTTGTATCCACGCAGGCACGCCGGTTCAGCACTTTCCAGAGGATTATCATTTTTACTCATTCGCTCCATCATTGTGTGGTTTAAGGGATCAACACCCCGGTTTTCCACACCTTTTTATTGCATTTCATCGGTTTTCAGCATAAAAAAACTTTGCAATTGCTTCAAATCGTGATATCTTTATTAATTCTTAAAAGCAAGTTAATCCAAGTATAATTAGAATAAAAAGGACTCCACACCATGAACGCGCTTGAATTTAAAAAAACAATGGACATCATCCAGAAGCAGGATGAGTGGCGCAACAACTGTATAAACCTTATCGCCAGCGAAAATGTACAGAGCCGCAAGGTTCGTGCCATTGCCGGATGCGATTTTACGCACCGCTATGCCGAAGGGCATCCCGGTGAACGCTACTACAAAGGCACCAACTACATCGATGAAATTGAAAGCAGGTTGAAGTCGGTACTGAAGGATCTTTTCGCATGTGCACATACTGAAGTTCGTCCCATAAGCGGTACCAACGCCAATGAAGCCATCTTCAGCAAGTTCGTCAAAAAAGAAGACATCGTCATGGCGAACTCGACACCGGGCGGCGGACATATCAGCCATCACCGCATGGGTTCCCTGGGAAAATTCACAAAAAACATTATCGATTTTCCCATTTCCAAAGACGGCTATCACATGGATATAGAAAAAACAAAGGACCTGATAAGGTCGATCAAACCGAAACTGATTGTGCTCGGTAAAAGCCTGTTTCTGTTCCCGGAACCGATTAAAGAACTGTTTGACATCTGTGAAGAATACCAAATCAAAATTATTTACGATGCGGCCCACGTTCTCGGCCTGATTGCCGGTAAACAGTTTCAGGATCCCCTTGGCGACGGCGCACTCCTGGTGACCGGCAGCACGCACAAGACCTATTTCGGTTCACAGCGCGGACTCATCCTGAGCAACATGGAAAACGACGAATGGCGTAAGGTCGATCGTGGTGCTTTTCCGGGCTCGTCAAGCAATCATCACCTGGGAACACTTGCTCAAATGGCCTTGAGCACCTGTGAGTTTGTTGAATACGGCGAACAGTACGCCAAGGACATTGTTACCAATGCAAAGGCCCTTGCCGTTGCCCTTGAAAATCAGGGGTTCAGCGTAGAAGCCAAAGAGTTCGGCTACACTGAAAGCCATCAGGTGGCCGTCAATGTGAAAAACATGGGAGGCGGTAGCCTGGTATCCACCCTGCTTGAAAACAATGATATCATCCTCAATATGAATATGCTGCCCCATGAACCGCTTAAAAACCACATGAACCCTGAAGGTCTGCGGATCGGTGTAGCTGAGATGACGCGCTTCGGCATGAAAGAGCCTGAGATGGAAAAAATCGCCGAGTTGATGAAGGAGTGTATTGTCGACAAAAAGAACGTAAAAGATGAAGTCAACAGCTTCAGAGCGAATTACCAGGAAGTTCAGTACAGTTTCGACAACAGAGATTGATATGCAGTAAGCCCGATAAACCAGAAGCCACAGTATCCCTCAAAAGCATGGTACTGTGGCTTTTTATTTGGAAATGCCTGTATGATTATCGACGCCCATACCCATATTTTTCCCGACAAACAGGCCGCTTTTATTCTTAAAAACACGGCCGATCTGTTCGGCGTTCCCACGTTCGGCCTGGCAACCACTGCGGACCTGCTTATGCAAATGGATGAAAGCGGAGTGGACTATGCCGTTATCCACATGGTCGCGCCCGCTCCTTCCAATGTAAGAGACACCAACACCTGGCTTATCAACCTGAAGCAAGACCGCTTTATCAAGTTCGGCACCATTCACCCACACTTCAAGGAGTTTGATGATGAACTGAAGCGCCTGAGTGACAATAACGTCACAGGAATTAAGTTTCAGCCCGACATCCAGCAGTTCGATCCCGACGACCGGTCAACCACCTATGCCCTGTACGAAGCCATTGCACGGCATAACATGACGGTTATGTTCCATGTGGGGGGTGAGCCGCTTCCCGGCCCTGATGACCGTTCCAAACCCGACATGATCCATCGTGTTGCTGTCGATTTCCCTGATCTGATCATTATAGCCGCTCACCTTGGGGGATTGAACATGTGGGACGATGTATACCGCTTCCTGGCAGGCATGGACAATATCTACATGGAATCGTCCCTCAGCTACCCCTATATACACCCGGACCTGGCCGAAAAAATAATAACCAAGCACGGTCATGAAAAAATTTTTTTCGGTACCGACTATCCCTTTGGGTCAATTAAAAAATCCCTCGAAGCCGCCCGTTCTGTTCCTTTTCTTACTGAAGAACAATCTCTTGATATCCTTGGCCGAAACGCCTATAATTTCTTTCTGGTATAGCCGGTTCCGAAATACCCTGTTCAATCCGCTCAACCAGCAGAGGTAACGCAGCAATGAGTTCACAACAGGAAACCACATTTGATAAAGCCTATGCCCAGTCACTGGATCTTGCGGCCCGGTCACTTTTGGAAAAGGACATAGCGGCCTGTTGCCGATGCGCAGGGGCTGTAATTTTGCAGCAAACCGATACTATCACCGAAATTGAACTTCTCTTCATGAACACATCGATACGGCTGACCTTCCCGGATTTCACTTTTTCGTCAGACACCGGTACGCCGGGGATCTGGGAGAAAATCATCCTGCTGCATTACCTGTCAAACGATACAGAGATTCCCCTTACCGGAAGCCTTATAAATTACCGCCAGGTTAAATCGGGGGCCGTATATTTTCCCACTTTTGAAAAAAGAAGCACGATCCCGTTTGCACACGTATTCGGTTCCGACACGGCACGGCTTATTGATGCTGCGCACATGCTGGGTGGTGAGAAAACTGACTATGGTGATTTTGGAGTAAAGATACCGGCTCTGCCGTATGTACCCCTGTATTTTGTTATCTGGGAGGGTGATGACGAATTCCCGCCATCGGCAACCATACTTTTCGACTCAAGTATTGAGCAGAGGCTTTCCGCTGAGGACATTGTTGTTCTGACTCAGCAAATTGTATTCAAATTAATAAAAGTCTCTAAAAAAAGCTGATACAATACGCCCGTCTGCTGCAGTAATCACTTCATTGTCCATCGGCATTTCTTTTGCTATCACGACAATGGCTGGAAAAGGATACTATTTAAAATAGTAGTCGATTGAGTACTATCGCTACTATGAATTTGAAAATACAGAGCACTCAAGGCACCTTGTATAAAGGACTTTCCTCTATAAAGAACATCCAACGCATATCTTTGTACACACGCTTATGACTTCACGCTCAAAAAAAATCGTTTTCGGTGTCTGGAACAATCAGGTTCTTGACAACCGTAACGGCTTGGAAAAAAAAGACCTTTTCAGCTCAATAGCCGACCTCCACGAGTTTGAGCCCGGCAATAGAATTACAGCCATTATGGGCTGGGACGGTTTTTTTGTTTTTGACCCTGATGCCGACGTGCTCGATATGGTACGCTCATATATGGAAGTTGTTCAAAGTGAATCGTGCGGAAAATGCGTTCCCTGTCAAATGGGCACAAAGGTGGCCGCCGACATCCTGTGCTCAATAGCAGACGGCAACGGCAGGGAGGACGATATTGTAAAACTGAAGCAGTTATGCACGGTTGTCAAGAACGGCTCCATGTGCGAACTCGGCCATACGTCCATGAATGCGCTTTCGAACTTCCTGAAGTATTACCGGGATGACCTGTACAAAACCGTTACAACAGGTAAAAGGCACCCCCGAAAAACGTATCATACGAAGGTCACTGCCCCTTGCATTGAAGCGTGCCCGGAACGGCTCGACATACCACGTTACATTCATGACATTAAAACCGGCAGGTACAGGGATTCACTGTCGGTCATACAGGAAAAAAACCCCCTGGCTTCCGTTTGCGGCCGCGTGTGTGTGCGTTTTTGCGAATTTTCATGCCGTAGGGGAAAACTGGACGACCCGGTGGACATTAAACATCTTAAACGCTTTGCCTCGGATATGGAAATGGACGCTGCTGTAAAACAGCAGGACTTGAAAGTGCATCTTGCGCCGGATGCAAAACGAGTGGCCATCATCGGTGCCGGTCCGGCCGGTATTACCGCTGCCTATCACCTGCTGCTTAAAGGGCATCATGCCGATATTTTCGAGATGATGGACGAACCGGGCGGCTGGGCGGCTTTCGGCATACCGGATTACCGGCTGCCCCGTGAAGTTTTGCGATCAGAGGCACAATTGATTCAGGATATGGGTGCTGCTATTCATTACAACCAGCAGCTTGGCCGAGATTTCGATCTGCAGACGTTACGGGAACGCGGATATGAAGCAATTTTTATTGCTATTGGCTGCCGGCTCGGAGCCCCCATGCGGATTGAAGGAGAAGAGGATCAACCGGCAGGCTATTATCATGGTGTCGATTTCCTGAAGTGTGTCAACCGTAATGAGCCGATTGAAATCGGCGACAAGATAATCGTTGTCGGCGGTGGCAATGTTGCCATGGATTGTGCCAGATCTGCACTGCGTATGGGTGCCGGCGAGGTACATCTTGTATACCGCCGTACACGCAATGAGATGCCTGCCGATTATTTAGAAATAAACGAGGCAGAAGAAGAGGGCGTTCAGTATCATTTTTTAACCAACCCGAGCCGCTTGATTATCACGGACAAGGTCGTCACCGGTGTTGAGTGCATTACAATGGAACCGGGTGAGCCGGATGAAAGCGGTCGACGCAGGCCCGTACCGGTTCAAGGGTCTGAACATATTATTGACTGTGATATGGTCGTCCCGGCCATCGGTCAAAAGGTCGACCTGAGCAGTATAGGCACTGAATCCGGCTTGCAAACCACTCAATGGGATACCATCGATGCCGACCATGAAACGCTTCAGACCGGTGTCGACTGGATTTTTGCGGGCGGCGATTGTGTAACCGGCCCGGCTACATTGATCGAGGCAATGTCGGCCGGTTTCAGGGTAAGTAATTCAATTGATCAGTATTTTAAAGAAGGTATCGTTACTTTGACCGAAGATGAACGAATGAGCTTTATACTGAGAGCCGTCAATAAAATAGATACCGACACCCTTGACAGGCTCGGCAGCGGTATCGACCGCATTACAATACCGACACGTGCCGTTGAAGAACGTATTGACGATTTCGAGGAGGTTGAAGCCTGCATCTGTCCTGAAGACGCCCTCATCGAGGCCGACCGCTGCCTGCGCTGCTATCGCATCCTGACGGTTGCTACTGAGATCTAACAGTCTTGAGAAACTATCATAGTTTTTAATGCCATGAAACAGGAATTGCACACTTTTACTTTAACAATCAACGGTCAAACAGTAGATGCTGCAAAGGGCCGGACCCTTCTCACTGTTGCCCGGGAGAACAATATTCATATACCCACGTTGTGCTATCACGAAAAGCTCAGACCCCTGGGCTCGTGCAGGTTGTGCATTGTGGAAGTTGAAGGCACTCCAACGCCGGTTTCGGCATGTACCACCCCGGCCCGGCCCGGCATGCAGGTGCATACCCATACAGAGTTCATTGAAAACCTGCGGAGAGAAACCCTCAAGCTTATTTTCCTGCGGCACCCCCTGAACTGTTCGGCCTGCGAAATCAACGGCTATTGCCAGTTGCAGGACCTGGCCCATGAATACGATATCAGTCATGTCGACCTGCATTCCTGCGGTATGAAAGATCTGCATTTTAATTCGGAACCGTACTGTACCCCTCTGATTACTTACCATCCACGTCGTTGCATTTTATGCGGGCGCTGCGCCCAGGCCTGCATTGAAATCACGGAAGTGGGGGCCATCAATTACAAGGGCAGGGGGGCAGAGGCCGTTATTGCACCCATCAAGACATCCTATACCGATCCGACCAAATGTGTTTCATGCGGTGAGTGTATGGCTGCATGCCCGGTCCACGCTTTGACGGAAACCATGACACCCGGAAAAATAAAACCATGGAAAACCGACAGGGTCAGAACAACCTGCACCTATTGCGGCTGCGGTTGTCAGATCGAGCTCAATGTTATGGACAACAGCGTTATCGGTGTTACCCCCGCCGATGGTGGTGTCAATAGAGGGGCGCTGTGTGGAAAGGGCAGATTCGGCTATGGTTTCATCAACCATACAGACCGTTTGACCAGCCCGCTCATACGTACAGACGGCGAGCTTAAAGAGGTCTCCTGGGATACGGCCCTTGACTATATTGCCGATCAACTTGTCCACATTCTGGACACTCACGGCCCTGACAGTATCGGGGGCCTCAGTTCCGCCCGCTGCACCAATGAAGAAAACTACCTTTTTCAAAAATTCATGCGGAGTGTTATCGGCACCAACAATGTAGACCACTGTGCCCGCCTTTGACACAGTTCCACCGTGGCCGGTCTGGCCGCAGCGTTCGGCAGTGGTGCCATGACGAACTCAATTGACGAAATTGAAGACACCGACCTTATCCTGATCACCGGCAGCAACACGTCGGAAACACACCCCATTATCGGGCGAATGGTTAAACGGGCGGTTGAGAGAAAACGGGCAAAGCTTATTGTTGTCGACCCCCGTAAAGTCGTAATGGTCAACTTCGCCCATGTATGGCTGCGCCAGCGCCCCGGAACCGATGCCGCCTGGATCAACGGCCTGTGTCATGTCATCATCAAGGAAAATCTCTGGGACCACGAATTTGTTGCATCACGAACCGAAGCTTTTGAAGACCTGCGCCGGCATATACAAAAGTATACCCCTGAATACGTAGAGGATATTACCGGTATTGCAGCCGATGATATTCGGAAGGTCGCCCGGCTGTACGCCAATGCCCTCCGGGCAATGATTCTCTATACCATGGGCATCACCCAGCATACCAGCGGCACCGATAATGTAAAGGCCCTTGCCAACCTTGCCATGCTGTGCGGCAATATCGGTAAAGAAGGCACCGGTGTCAACCCGCTTCGTGGACAAAACAATGTACAGGGCGCCTGCGATATGGCTGCATTACCTGATGTTCTTCCCGGACACCAACCGATTACCGACGAGCGGGTATTGTCCACATTTCAGCAGGGGTGGTCTACGGGGGTGCGTCTGTCCAATAAACCCGGCAAAACCATGACTGAAATGATGTCCGCAGCCTTCAGGGGCGATCTAAGAGCGTTGTATGTGATGGGTGAAAACCCGCGCCTGAGCGATGCCAACGCCGGCCATGTTGCCAAGGCCCTGCAAAATCTTGACTTGTTGATTGTTCAGGACATTTTTCTGACCGAAACGGCCCGACTTGCCGATGTGGTGCTTCCTGCCGCGTCCTTTGCTGAAAAAGACGGAACATTTACCAACACCGACCGTCGCGTCCAGCGGGTGCGCAAAGGTCTTGATCCTTCCGGCAACGCCCTTGCCGACTGGGAAATTATCTGTTTGCTGGCCCGGCATGTGTGTGAAAAGATACACCACAATAATGCTGCCGCAACACCGACGCATCATCCTCCGGCAATGCATATTTCATGCGGATACTGGAATTACACGTCACCTGAAGAAGTGTTTGATGAACTCGCACCGCTTTCACATATTTACGCCGGTATTTCATATGAGCGCATCAAAAAAAGCGGCCTGCAATGGCCTTGTACCGGCAGGTACCACCCCGGGACTCCCTTTATGCACAAGGATGTTTTCAAGCGCGGCAAAGGCCTTTTTCATCCGGTCGACTACATTCCACCGGCCGAAGTTCCCGACGAGGAGTACCCTTTTTATCTCAGCACCGGCAGGCTTCGCTACCACTACCATACCGGTACCATGACCCGCCGTTCCAGGGGCCTTGACTATATCTGTCCGGAAGAGCGTATACAGATCAACCCGGAAGACGGCAGGCGCCTTGATATTAAGGACGGAGACCTGATCAGGGTTACTTCCCGGCGCGGTTCCGTTACCGGGCGGGCTTTGCTTACCGACCGTTCGGCCCCGGGTATGGTATTTATGACCTTTCATTTTGCTGAAGTGCCTGCCAATGTGCTGACCAATGATGCCCTGGACCCGGTAAGTAAAATTCCTGAATTTAAGGTAAGCGCCGTAGCAGTTGAAAAAGTTGAAGAAGGGGCGGCATAATCCTGCAACATATTACATCATGGCCGGGTTATCGTTTTTCAGGGTAGCGGGAAGGTCAATGAGCGTCAACGGGTCGATCATTTCAATGCGCGAATCGCACTTAACCGAATTCCAGCTCACATCTTCAGGCGGACAGCGCTCATCAATCCAGGCTATGGTGATATGCAGGTGCGACGGCATGGGCGCCCCTTTTTGTTCGGCATCGGCTACCCCGGCAAACGGCTCACCGCCGGTAACCGTACAACCTTCCGATACGGTATCAAGGGGCACTACATGACCGTATAAACCGTACAGACTTCTTCCCTCGTCGTCCTGAACTGCATGCTGTATAGAGATTGTTTGGCCCAGGAAATCAGGGGCGATTTTTACAACAGTACCATCCATCAGCGCCGGCACAAGCATGTTCGGCCTGATCATTGAGATGCTGTCTGTATCATCGGAGTAAAAGCAGAGATCAATTCCTTCATGGGGGTGGGTACGATTTTTCAAGGGGGGCCACCAGGTGCGGATCTCTTTAAACAGCATTCCAGGATAGAATACCCAGCATGCGTCTCCGGTACAGTCCAATCGGTTTCTCGTTATGAAGTGTTTTGTAAAATCGATGGTTGATTTGCTGATACCGGAATGCATAGCATGTTTACTTCTTACTGATCGTTTTTACTATGTTCCTTTGGTGCTGCATTTTCACCTTCCGACTGCACCTTGTGTTTTGCCAGGCGAAACAGGGCCACAACACCAAAACCGAACAGAAGCCCGACACAAATTTTTGTAAGTGCATCCTGCCAGTCCATACGCGTTCCTTTCTGAGACTCTATTGTTGTAATTTGATACTCTATAGTATTAATTAATAGTATATATAGATAAAATATACGTATCCGGCAATTGTATCGTGTAATCAATTATAGTATATCTACATATATTATACTACAGTGAATACCGCATTACGAAAAGGAAAAATATGAGCAAAGGAGCACATCATGCTTGATCTTACCTCAAAAGAAATCGAAGCTGTTTTGAAAGCAGTTCCCGACGGGGTGCTGGCTTTGACCGACGGTACAAAACCCTATTGTATCCCGTTCGGGTATGTTTACACCAACGACATTGTATACCTGTCTCTGTTTCCCAAGGGCCGCAAATGGGAGATGCTGCAAAACAACCCTAGAGCAAATTAAAGTTGAAGCGGCCATTATTCGATAAAGAAGGAATATGGGAATATCATCAAAAGAAATAAGACAACGGGCGTTAAAGGCCTATGAGGAAGGGCTGGGAAGCAAAAGCCATATCGCAAA